>CAZOSI010000025.1:0-24053 GCA_964582485.1 uncultured Novosphingobium sp. | reverse complement strand
CGCCAGGGGATCAAGAGCTACCGCGACCTGCCGCTGCGCATGGCCGAATTCGGCTGCTGCCATCGCAACGAGGCCCACGGCGCGCTGCACGGGATCATGCGGGTGCGCCAGTTCACCCAGGACGATGCGCATATCTTCGTGCGCCAGGACCAGCTGGTCGATGAAGTCCGCGCGTTCTGCGATCTGCTCGACTCGGTCTACAAGGACCTCGGCTTCCCCGACTATGCGATCAAGCTGGCGCTGCGGCCCGAGCAGCGGTTCGGCAGTGACGAAATGTGGGACTGGTCGGAAGCGAGCTTGCGCGATGCAGTCGCCGCCACGGGCCGCGCCACGCCGGAATTCGGCTGGGAGGAACTGCCCGGCGAAGGCGCGTTTTATGCTCCCAAGCTGGAATTCCACCTGACCGACGCGATCGGGCGGACCTGGCAGTGCGGCACCTTGCAGACCGACACGGTGCTGCCCGAGCGGCTCGACGCGAGCTACATCGGCGAGGACGGCGAGCGCCACCGCCCGGTGATGCTGCACCGCGCGATCCTGGGTACGTTCGAGCGCTTCATCGGGATCATGATCGAACACTATGCCGGCAAGCTGCCGGTCTGGCTCGCCCCGGTTCAGGCGGTGGTCGCGACGATCGTTTCGGATGCCGATGACTATGCCGCCGAAGTGACCGCGCAGCTGGCGGCCGCCGGGGTGCGGGTTGAGACTGACACGCGTAATGAGAAGATCAACTACAAGGTCCGCGACCACAGCCTGAAGAAGGTCCCGCACCTGCTGGTGGTGGGTAAGCGCGAGGCCGAAGAGGGCACCGTTGCACTGCGCACGCTGGGGGCCGAGCACCAGAAGGTGATGTCGCTGGCTGAGGCAATCGCGCTGTTGAAGGCTGAGGCAACTCCGCCGGACCTGCGCTGAACTTGCTGGGGGGCCTCACCGAGATCCAGATCGCCGCCGCCGTGCTGGCGGCGCTGGGTGCGGCGTTCGTGCGGGGCCTCGCGGGCTTTGGCATGGCGATCCTGCTGGTGCCGGTGCTGGGCCTTGCCATCCCACCGCGCGAGGCGGTAGTGGTGGCCAACTGGCTGGGGCTGCTGATCGGGCTGGTGGGCCTCAAGAAGATCCTTCACGCCAGTGAGAAGAGCGCATTCCAGATTTCGGTCGTAGCGGTATTGGCGACACCTTTGGGGGTCTGGCTGCTGTCGGTGGCCGATCCGGCCTTGGCGCGGCTGCTGATCGCGTTGATCGCGTTCGGATCGTTCCTCTTGGTACTGCTACCCAAGAAGCCGGCGCACTATGCCCCCAGCCTGCCCGAAACCGGGGGGACCGGGTTGCTCTCAGGGATTCTGACCGGGTTTGCCGGAATGCCCGGGCCGCCGGTGGTGCCTTATTACCTCCGGCGCGAGATCGCGCCCGAACTGGCTCGCGCCTCGATGATGACGATTTTTATGGCGACGTCGCTGGCGGGCGTGGTCTCGGCCTCGCTGCTGGGCGTGGCGACGCTACGCGAGCCTGCTTTTGCTGCGATCCTGTTCCCGGCAGTACTGCTGGGTAACTGGTTAGGGGCCAAGGCTTTCGGCAAAATCAGCGATACCGCCTGGCGCAGCTTTACTGGCGGCGTGCTTGGGCTGGCGGCGATTGCGGCCGTGTGGAAGCTGTTACAGGCCTGAGGGCAAAAATGGCCCGGCCAGGATCAGTGCCAGAGCGCAGCTCGCCACCACCATGAAGCGCACGACTTCGCTCGGTTCGGCGAGCGGGCGGGCAACGATGAAAGCGATAACCTTGGCCATTCGTGCCTTATCGCACTTCACGATTACCGAAGCGTTACGTGTTTCCTAGTTTCCGCCGAACAGCGCCTTGAGCTCGCGCTTCAGGATCTTGCCGTTGGCATTGCGCGGCAGGGTTTCGGGATGGAACAGGATCCGCACCGGCACCTTGAACGCCGCCAGCCGCTCTCGCACGTGGCCTTGCAGTTCGGCCTCGCTGGCCTGCATCCCGGGTGAGAGGTGGACCACCGCCGCCGGTTCCTCGCCCAGGGTGCGGTGAGGAATGCCGACCACCGCCGCGTCCATCACCGCTGGATGCTCGTAAAGCGCGTTCTCGACCTCGGACGAATAGATGTTCTCGCCGCCGCGGATCACGATGTCCTTGGCCCGGTCGGCGATGAAGCAGAAGCCTTCGTCATCCAGATAGGCCAGATCGCCCGTGCGGACCCAGCCGTCGACAAAGGTCGCTGCGGTGGCTTCGGGGTTCCGCCAGTAGCCAGCAACGATCATCGGCCCGCGCGCCCAGAGCTCGCCAATTTCTCCCGCGGGCAGCACGGTCACCCCGTCCTCGCCGCGAATCTCCAGATCGGCGGCGGCGACCGCCGGGCCGCAGCTGGTCGGGCGGTTGAGGTAATCTTCGCCCGAATGGGTGGTGACGGTGGCAGTGGTCTCGGTCATGCCCCAGCCGTTGCCGGGAAGCGCACCGAATTCCTCGTAAATCCGCCGGACCAGTTCGGGCGCCGAAGGCGCGCCGCCATAGCCGATCGATTCCAGGCTGGAGAGATCGAACCTGTCGCGCTCGGGATGCTCCAGCAACTGCCAGGCGATGGTCGGCACGCCGCCGGTGGCGTTGACCTTCTCGCGCTCGATGATCCCGAAGGCCTTCACCGGATCCCACTTGTACATGAAGATCAGGGTGTGCCCCCCGGCAATCGCGCCCATCATCGTGGCCGAACAGGCGGTGGCGTGGAACAGCGGGATCACGGTCAGCATCACCTTGCGCGTCGGTGCCGGCAGCGCCTCGCCCCGGCGCAGCACCGCGCGGGCGGCGGCATAGCCGCTGGAGAGGATGTTGGTGGTGAGGTTGCGGTGCGTGCCCAGCGCGCCTTTGGGGTTGCCGGTCGTGCCCGAGGTGTAGAGGATCGTCGCCGGATCATCGGGCGCGATTTCCGCCGCCGGCAGATCGGCATCGGGCAGGGCCGTCCAAGTGGGCGGGCTGCCGATCACATCCTCCAGCCGCGTTGCGTCGACCGGATCGCCTTCCGCCCGGGTCACCAGAACTTGCTCCAGCCCGGACAGGGCGGCACGGTGCGGCGCGATCCGCTCCAGCCGCTCCTCATCGCAGATCAGCACTTTCGCGCCCGAATTGGCCAGACCATATTCCAGCTCGGCCCCGGTCCACCAGGCGTTAAGCGGCACGCAGATCGCTCCGATCCCGGTAATTGCAAAGAATGCCGCCGGCCATTCGGGCAGATTGCGCATCGCCAGCGCCACGCGGTCGCCTTTCTCCACCCCCAGCGCGCGCAGATGCATCGCCAGCGCCGCCACGGCGCGGAACCAGGCCTGATAGGAAACCCGCTCGTCCTCATAGATCACGAAGGTGGCATCCCCGTGTGCCTTGCCGGCACGGGCCAGGGCGGCCAGGTTGGGGTGGGCGTTCTTCCAAACCCGGGTTGGCGTCCCGCGGATCGTGACCGTTTCCATCTCGAACGGCATGCCCGGGGCGCACAGCAAATCCTGCACCTGGCTCAGACTTTTCGCCGGCCATTGAGGGGACGCCGCTATGGTCATGTTCGTGCTGATCCTCAATCCCGGTTGCTGCTTGCAACCTTGGTAGCGCAAAGCCTGCCGCGCTCAAGCGGAGATGGTGAGCCGGGCCTTGCGCCGCGCGCCGTTTCGAACCAAGAAGCCGCGATGACCAGGCCCGCCAACCTCGCCGACCTAAAGGCCAATGCCGCAGCTATGTCGGCCCGGCTCAAGATCATGAGCCATCCGGAACGGCTTATCATGCTGTGCCGGCTGGACGAGGGTGAGGCTTCGGTGACCGAGCTGGTAATCTTGTCGGGTCTCTCGCAGTCCGCGGTTTCGCAGCATCTGGCGTTGCTGCGCGAAGAGGGGATCGTTTTGACCCGCGGCGAGGCGCAGACCCGGTTCTACAGCCTGAAAGACCCGGTGGTGCGGGCGATCATCCATTCGCTGTGCGATATCTGCGCCCGGATTGCCAATTAATTGACCAGGCAAGGGCAGGCCGCAGCGCCTGCCTGCACCCGGCAATCACGCTGGGATCGCATTGAAGGGCACCCCTTTGTCCGGACGGTAATCCTGTGGCAGGCCCAGCACCTTTTCGGCGATGGTGTTGAGCAGGACTTCGTCCGAGCCGCCGGCGATGCGGCCTGTCGGCGCGTTGAGCCAGCTGGTTCCCCAATCGGTTTTGACATAGGCGTGTTCGTCGAAAGCCAGGCTGTCGGTGCCTTGCAAATCCATTGCCAGTTCCGAAAGCTTCTGCCGGCTGCGCACCGCGACCAGCTTTTGCAGGCTGCCTTCGGGGCCTGGCTGCATTCCGGCCATCATCATCGCAAAGGCCCGGCGGGTGATCGAATCGAGCCCGGCACGCATCGCGTGGTTGCGGGCAATTGCGGCACGGATTCGCCCATCTTCGATCGCCGGTTTGCCGTTGAGCTCGGTCGTCTGGGCGGTCTTGACGAATTCATCAAGGTGCGGACCGAACCCGCCGCTGTCAGTGGCGATGTAGCGCTCGATCATCAGCGTGTGGAGCGAAACTCCGAAGCCACCACCGACCGCGCCAAGCCGCTGCGAATCTTCCACCCGGACATCGTCGAAGAACACTTCATTGACGTGGCTGTCACCGCCCGCCAGCTTGATCGGACGCACTTCGACGCCCTTGGCCTTCATGTCGATCCAGAAATAGGTCAGGCCCTTGTGCTTCTCGACAGTCGGGTCGCTGCGGGTGACGATCACACCATAGTCGCAATACTGCGCCCACGAGGTCCAGATCTTCTGCCCGTTCATCTTCCAGCCGTTGCCGTCCGGCTCAACCTTGGTGCGCAGCGCAGCAAGATCGGATCCGCCGGAAGGTTCGGAGAACATCTGGCACCAGATTTCCTCGCCGCGCAGCGCCTTCCTGACCCGCTCCTTCACGAATTCCTTGTCTTCGCAGTAGTGGATCAGGATCGGTATCGGCATACCCAGCGAGATGCCGAAAAAGTGGCTCGGCATGCCGAACTGCATTTCCTCGCCATCGAAGGTGATCTTGTGGAGGTGCGTCAGGCCCTGACCGCCGATCTCGACCGGCCAGTTGATGCCGGCGAACCCGGCATCATGCTTGGCCGCCATATATTCGCGGCCCAGCGCCAGGTCCTGCTCAACCGTGTTGCCGCTGCGGGCATTGCGGCCATATTTGGGCGCCATCGATTCGAGAAAGGCGCGCGCCTTGGCGCGATAGGTTTCCAGCTCGCTCATGCCTTATCTCCGGTCAATTGGTTCACCAGCAAGTCTTCCCAGAACAACAGGTTGCCGCATTCCACCGCCAGGCTGCGGGCGCGGCGCATGTGGAGGTGCAGGCCCAGTTCCCAGGTCACCCCGATCCCACCGTGGATCTGGATGCAGTCGCGGGCATTGGTATCATAGGCCTCGGTTGCGCTAATCCGGGCGTCGGCGGCGGCGAGGAGGAATTCCCCGCTGCCTTCCTGCGCGGCGGCATGGATGCAGTTGGCGCGGGCGATCTCAACCAGCCCGTACATTTCGGCGATGCGGTGTTTGATCGATTGGAACGCGCCGATCTGCTGGCCGAAAGCCTTGCGGGTCACCGCATAGTCGCGGGCGATATAGAGCAGCGCTTCGGCCGCGCCGACCTGCTCGTGTGCGGTGACGACGGCCATCCGTGCCAGCACGTCGAGCGCCAGGTGGCGCGCTGCCTCGCCCAGCGCGACCAGCGTTGCGGGCGTGCCGTCAAAGCTGAGGTCGGCATAGAGCCGGGAATTGTCATAGCTGTTCACCGCAGCGCGGGCCGCGCCTGACAGCTCGGCTGCCACCAGCGCCGGTTCGCCAGCGCAGTCTGCCCAGACCAGTGCCAGATCAGCCTTGATCCCACCCGGCACAGCCGGCTTGGCACCCGAAAGCTTGCCCTCGGCGAAGGTGACAGCAGGCACCGCTGGAAGCGCCGAACTGCCCTCGGCAAAGGCAACGCAGCCGGTCAATTCGCCGCCGGCCAGTTTTGGCAGCCATTCGCTTGCCAGCGCGGCGTCGCTGCCCTGCAGCAGGGCCTGCGACAGACCATAACCACCGGTCAGGAATGGTGCGCCTGAGGTGGCGGCACCGCAAGCCTGGGCAACCAGGCCAAGCTCGGTCAAGCCAAGCCCAAGTCCGCCGTGTTCCTCGGGAATGGCCAGCGCTGTCCAGCCCTGTTCGACCGCCGTATTCCAGAACGGCTGGTCGTGTTCGCCGACCTGTTCCAGCAGCTTGAGCAGCCGGCCCTTGTCCATGCGCGCGTCCAGCACCCGGCGGCTTTCGGTGGCGATGGCCTGCTGGCCTTCGTCATAGAGTATCGACATGATTGTTCTCTCCTCGGCCCCTTCTTAATCGATCGATTAAGAATCGCAATCTCCTGTAAGCAGGGGCAAGGCCGGGTGTTTAGCCTGCTGATTGGTCTGGCCGAGACAGGGGATTGAGAAAGGCGAGAGTTGCCGCCGGTGGCGTGCGGCCTGTCCTGCGGTGTCATGGCTTGAAATGCGTCGCTCAGCCCAGGGCGGGATCACCGGGCCTGCGGATCATCGGCAGCATCAGGTGCAACCACAAGAGCGCAAGCAGATAGGAGGACGCTGCAAACAGGAACAGCGGGGTAAAGCCCAGCCCGGCAGTCAGCACGGCGCCAGTGACCAATTGAATCAGCGCGCCGCCCATGTTGCCCATGAATGCGCCAAACGCGGTGACGCGGCCGACCTTGTCGCGCGGGACGACATCGGTGATGGTCGAAAAGATCGACAGCGAAAAGCCCTGATGGCCAGCCATGACCACGCCCATCATCACCGCGACTGGCCAGAACGAATTGATCTGAAGCACCAGTGGCAGCGGAAGCACGACCAGCGCAGAAACCAGCATCACCGTCTTGCGGACCCGGTTGACGCTCCAGCCGCGCTCGAGCAGGCGGGTCGAAACCCAGCCGGCCAGCAGCGCGCCGCTACCCGAACCCAGAAAGGCTAGCGCCAGCGGCACGGCCAGTTCTTCGGTGGTCAAGCCATAGGTCTTGCGGTAAAAATCCGGCAGCCAGAAATTGATCAGCCACCAGGTTGCATCGGACAAGGCTTTGGCGATGACGATTGCCCAGGTCCGCCGCTCCATCAAAATTGGGCCATAGGGGGCGCCGTCATCGGAATAGTCACGCGCCTGATCTTCCGCGCCATCGGCGAACGTGATCCCGCGGGCCAGCCAAAGCCAAACTGCCAGCGTGACAAATCCCGCCACCCCGCCGAATACCAGCGCCCCGCGCCAGCCAAAGGTAGCGGCCAGGATCGGAATGAAGAACGGCAGCGAGAGGGTTCCGGCCCCGGCGATCGCGGTTCCGACGCCAAAGGCGAACGATCGCTGGTTGGCCGGGAACAGCGTGGCCACCGTCTTGATCGTGAGCGGGGTCTGGACCGCCTCGGTCGCGCCCAGGCCAATACGCGCAGCGACCACGTGCCAGGCGGATGAGGCCCAGCCATGGGCAATCGCCGCCAGGCTCCAGGTCGAGACTCCCACAATGATCGAGCGCCATACCCCGAGCCGGTCGACCAGCCAGCCAGTGAACAGGAAAGCAAAGGCCGCCGCCATTTGGGTGATGAAGGCCAGTTGGCCGAAATCGGCATCCGTCCAGCCGAAATCGGCCGACATCTCGGGCTTGAGGATGGCGATGATTGGCCGGTCCATCGCATTGAAGATTCCGGCCACGCAAAGCACGACGAACAGCGCCCAGCTCAGGCGGATATTGATCTTGTTCATCGCTGTCTCCCCAGCCGGCCCAAACAGTCAGGGCCTCCGTCACCGACGAAGGCCCTGATACATCTTATTCTGGTCGAGCGGATCAGAACTTGATCCGCGCGCTCACCCCCCAGTAACGGTCTGCGTCGCGCGGGATCTGGTAGCGGTAGGATCCGCTGACCCCGCCGTTGATGATCGCGGCGGCATAGGCCGAATCGAACACGTTGCGGACCTGAAGCGACAATTTCCACTTGTCGTCAGGATCGACCAGCGAGAGCGAAGCGTTGACCAGCGCGTAGCCCGGAATGGTCCCCAGCCTGCGCTGGGTCTCGTCCGGCGAAAACAGCGAGAGCTGCTTTGACTGGGCGTTCATCGACATACCGAACACGACATCGGCGAAGCTGCCGGTTTCGAACCTCTGTTCGAAGGCCAGCGAACCCTTGACGGTCGGGGCATAGCCCAGCTTCGTCCCGGTCGGGACGATCTGCGAAGGCAGCGCTCCCGGCGCTGCCTTGAACGCAACCACATGAGCGTCGGTGATCGCAAGGCCGGCGGTGATCGTGGTGTTGCGGCCCGGCCGGTAGTTCAGGTCCATTTCGATCCCGGTGGTCGAGATCGATCCGGCGTTGGTAAAGCGGGTCACCACCACCCCTGCAACGTCATCCGGATTGTTGGCCTGGAAGTTGCTGTACTTGGCGTAGAAAGCGGCGATGTTGAAGGTCAGCTTGCCATCAAGCAGGGTGTTCTTCAGGCCCACTTCGAACGAATCCGAGGTTTCCGGCTCGATCACGTTGGTGCCGGTCGCGGTCAGGTTGAAGAAGACGTTGTAGGCCGGACCCTTGTAACCACGGGCGTAAGAGGCATAGCCCATCACGTCGTCACTGAAGTCAAACTGCAGCGCAACCTTGCCCGACACGTTATCGTTGCTGGTCTTGGTCCGGAACGGGACGC
Source organism: uncultured Novosphingobium sp. (assembly GCA_964582485.1). Classification (GTDB taxonomy): domain Bacteria; phylum Pseudomonadota; class Alphaproteobacteria; order Sphingomonadales; family Sphingomonadaceae; genus Novosphingobium. The sequence goes on along the minus strand of CAZOSI010000025.1, from coordinate 15,372 downwards.
CATTGGACAGCGCCACGGCGTTGGTTGCCGCAGTGTTGGCCGCGACGTTGAGCGCGCGCAGACGCAGGTACTCGTCGTAGACGCCCTGGTCGAAGTTGGCCTGGATCCCAGGGCCAGTCAGCGGCGAGCGTCGGCTGTGGAACACCGACAGCTTGTCGTTGGTGTAGCGCAGTCCGCCAATCAGGCGGGCCTTGTCGCCCAGCTTGAGCGTCGCCTGGGTGAAAGCGGCGAAGTTGTTGAACAGCGAACCGAAAGTGGCGCTGCCGCTCGGCGTCGTCGCGGCATTGGCGTTGATGCTGCCGCACGGAATCAGCACCCCGGTCGGCGCACCAACCGCAGCGGTGCACTGGGTGACGTTGCGGGTGAAGGTCCGCTCACTTTCGGCGCGCGAATAGTAGAGCCCGACCACATAAGACAGCGTCTGGTCGGCCGGCGAAGTGAGCCGCAGTTCCTGGCTGAAGGTGTTGGAGCTTTGCGGGCCATTGTCGTGCAGCTGCGGGAAGCTGACATAGGCCATTGGCAGCCAGTCACCGTCACGGATTTCGGTATTGTCCCAGCCGCGATAGGCGGTGATCGAGGTCAGGGTGTGGCTGCCCAGACCGAGGTCGATCTGGCCGGAAACGCCCCAGCCTTCTTCCTTGGTCGCGGTGATCAGGTTCTGCGCGACGGCGCGGGTGTTGGCTCCCTCCTGGTTCGGCAGGACTCCGAAGGCCAGGCTGGTGCTCGGTGCGCCAGTACCGGTCAGCGGACCGGTCGCGATGATATCGGCGCAGCAATCGTCGTCGTTCTTGTAATAGTCTGCGGCGAGATAGACCCGCAGATTGTCGCTCGGTTCATAGAGGAACTGGCCGCGCACACCATAATGCTTGTAGCCATTGACCCATTCGTTGGCAGTGGTGTTGCGGATGTTGCCGTCATACTCGCCATAAAATGCGGTAAATCGGGCAGCCAGATCCTGGCCCATGGGCAGGTTGACCGCACCCTTCAGGCGAATTTCGTTGCGATCGAAATAGCTCGCCTCAAAGCTGCCGCCGAGTTCATGCTTCGGCATTTGCGTGGTGATGTTGATCACCCCGGCCGATGCGTTCTTGCCGAACAGCGTGCCCTGGGGTCCGCGCAGCACTTCGATCTGAGCGACATCGACCATGTCGGAGAAGGCCTCGCCCGAGCGGGCGTAGACCACGCCGTCAACCACGGTCGAAACCGAAGGTTCACCAGCGATCGAGAAGGTGGCTGTACCGACCCCGCGCAGGAAGATCGTCTGGTTGAGCGTGGTACCGGACTTCAGGAAGTTGAGCGAAGGCACCATCTGGCTGGCGCTTTCAATGCTGGGGCGGCTGGCATCGGCCAGGTCTTCGCCGCTCAGCACCGATACCGCGAGCGGAACCGACTGCAGGCTTTCCGAGCGCTTTTGCGCGGTGACGACGATTTCACCGGGTGCCTGATCTTCTTCTGCGGCAGCGGCGTCCTGGGCAAAAGCCGGAGCTGCAAAGGCCGACAGGGCCAGCACGGCGGCAGATGCGCGAAGCATAGCTTTCATGGGTTTCCTTCCTCTCTCCCAGGCCGAAAGGACCGGCCGTGGTTGCTGCGAACCGAAGCTAGGGTCTGGACCCACATGATCCACACCCTGCCACTTGTCCGCTTGAATTGCGGGCAATGGCTCGATATGTCAAGCGGTGTCATACAGAACAAGCGCGGACCGTGGCAGAGCTGCCACATAGCCGCCACACAAGGATGCTTGAGGGCGTGGAGACGGGTTTCAGTGCGAACGAATCGGGATTTGACCTGCATTTTGCGGGTCGGCTGGTCCTGTCGCATCGCCCCGATTGTCCGGCGCTGGCCATGGCCCGGGGCAGTGCCGCAATCGAGATGGTCCGCGGCAATTTTCGGATTGAGGATTCGCCGACAGACCGGATTACGCCGCTGGACTGGGCGCTTGATGGCGCGGCGGTGATCCTGTCGGAAGGCGGGGTTCCTGCGGCAAGGTTTGACCTCGCCGGCAATGCGCTTGACATCGAGTTGCTGCGTCCCGGCTATGACCGGATCCATCTCCACTTCCACGCTGAACCCGGAGAGGCAGTCTGGGGCGGCGGAGAACAGATGAGTTATCTGGCCCTGAACGGCCGGGCTTTTCCGATCTGGACCAGCGAGCCCGGCGTCGGGCGCGACAAGTCAACCGAGCTGACCCGCCAGTTGGATGAGGCCGGGATGGCGGGCGGCGACTATTGGAACACCAATTACCCGCAGCCGACTTTCCTGACTTCGCGCTGGCTGGCGGTGCATTGCCGGGCCGAGGCCTACAGCGTGCTCGATTTCACTGCGCCCGAGCGGCATCGGGTCGAAGTCTGGTCGCCCCGCACCGCGTTCGAGCTCTTTGCTGCCGATAGTCCGACTCACCTCGTCGGCCAACTCTCCACCCGCTTCGGCCGCCAGCCGCCGTTGCCCGACTGGGCGATTGGCGGCACGATCGTCGGCCTCAAAGACGGCGCGCGCAGTTTCGAACGGCTCGAGCGGTTTATCGCGGCGGGTACGCCGGTGACCGGCGTGTGGTGCGAGGACTGGGCCGGGGTCCGCGAGACCAGCTTTGGCCGCCGCCTGTTCTGGGACTGGCGCCGCTCCGAGCAGCGCTATCCCGATCTGCCCGGCCGGATCGCGGCGCTCGCGGCGCGCGGGGTCCGCTTCCTCGGCTATGCCAACCCCTACCTCGCTAATGACGGGATCCTCTATGAGGAAGCCGCCGAGCAGGGGCACTTCTGCCTGCGCCCCGACAGCGACGAACCCTACCTGGTCGATTTCGGCGAGTTCGATTGCGGCGTACTCGATTTCACCCGCGAAGAGACTTGTGCCTGGTTTGCCGAAAAGGTGTTGGGGCAGGAAATGCTCGACATCGGCATGGCCGGCTGGATGGCCGATTTCGGCGAGTACCTGCCCACCGACGTCCGGCTGGCCGATGGCTCCGACCCGATGGAAGCGCACAACCGCTGGCCGGTGCTGTGGGCCGAGGTCAATGCCCGGGCAGTTGAAAGCCGGGGCAAGACCGGCGAGGCGGTGTTTTTCATGCGCGCCGGGTTCTCGGGCGTGCAGGCGCATTGCCCCTTGCTCTGGGCAGGCGACCAGTCGGTCGATTTCACCCGGCATGACGGGATCGGCACGGTGATCACCGCGGCGCTCTCGGCGGGTCTGGTCGGCAATGCCTACAGCCACTCGGACTGCGGCGGTTACACCTCGCTGCTCGGCAATGTCCGGACCGCCGAATTGATGCAGCGCTGGTGCGAACTCGCCGCTTTCGCGCCGGTCATGCGCAGCCACGAAGGCAACCGCCCCGACGACAATCTGCAATACGACAGCAGCGAGGAGCTGCTCGCCTGTTTCGCCCGCTGGAGCCGGGTCCACGCGCACCTTGCGCCTTATGTCCGGCACCTCTGCGACGAGGCGGTGAGCCAGGGTTTGCCCGCACAGCGCCCGCTGTTCCTCCACTATCCAGACGATCCCGCACTCTGGACCTGTCAGGACCAATACCTCTACGGTGCCGACCTCTTGGTGGCACCGGTCATCGAGGCGGGGGTGAATGAGCGAGAGGTAATCCTTCCGGGCGAAGGACCCTGGCTGCATTGCTGGAGCGGCGAGCTTTTCGCCCCTGGCACCCACATCATCCCCGCTCCGATCGGCCAGCCGCCGGTGTTCTTTTCCCCGGACAGCGCCTTCGCGCCGTTGTTTGCCGGGCTGGCAGGGGTGCTGGGGCAATGAGCGAGCGTTCGAACATCCGCGATGTCGCGGCCAAGGCCGGGGTAGCGGTCAAGACCGTCAGCCGGGTGCTCAACGGTCATCCCTATGTCAGCGCCGAAACCAAGGCGCGGGTCGAAGCGGCGATGAGCGAGCTGGACTTTCGCCCCAGCATCGCCGCGCGGATCCTCTCGGGCGCGAAATCGGGCCAGATCGCGCTGATCTATGACAACCACAGCCCCTATTACATGTTCCAGATTCAGACCGGTTGCTGGGAGACCTGCAAGGCACACGGCATCCGCCTGCTCGCCCAGCCGGTCGATGTCGCCGATCCACGGGTGGGCGAACAGGTCCGCGGACTGGTCACCGAAACCCATGTCGACGGGATCATCCTGTCCTCGCCGGTGACCGATTGCGAGCCGGTCCTGAAGGCACTCGATGCGATGGACATCCCGTTCGTGCGGATCTCGCCGGGCACCAACCATGCGCTGACAAGCTCGGTCTTCATGGACGACGCCCAGGCCGCCGATGACATGACCACCCACCTGATCAATATGGGCCACCGGCGGATCGGCTTCATCAAGGGCCATCCCAACCACGCCGCCTCGGACGACCGCCTGTTCGGCTATCGCCGCGCGCTCGACCGGGTCGGGATTGCCTTCGAACCATCGCTGGTCTGCGAGGGCGAGTTCGATTTCGACAGCGGGGTGCGCGGCGCCAATGCGCTGCTCGACTTGCCTGAACGCCCAACTGCGATATTCGCTTCGAACGACGATATGGCCGCAGGTGTGCTGGCGGTGGCGCACGATCGCGGGATCGACCTGCCGGGCGAGCTTTCGGTCGCAGGCTTCGACGATACGACGCTGGCCCGAACCGTCTGGCCGCCGCTTACCACGATCCACCAGCCGATGGCAGACCTCGCCCGCTCGGCCACCGAAATCCTTATCGCCGGGGGCGATATCACCCATCGCCGCCTGCCCCATACGCTAGTCGAGCGCGCCTCGGTCGCGCCGCCAACCAGGAAGACCACATGAGCCAATTGCCCTTGCCCCCCGCTGTCCGCACGCTTGGTTCCAGCGGGATCGCGATTTCGCCGATTGCCTGGGGCATGTGGCGGCTGGCCGAAGGCGGGCGGTCCGCAAGCGACGCTGCGCGGCTGGTCCACGCCGCGCTCGATGCCGGGATCACCCTGCTCGACACCGCCGATATCTATGGCTTCAACGGCAGCGATGGCTTTGGCGATGCCGAAGCGCTGCTGGGCGAAGTGCTGGCGGCCGAGCCGGGCCTGCGGGGCAAGATGGTGCTCGCCAGCAAGGGCGGGATCATGCCGCCGCTGCCCTATGACCAGAGCGCCGGGTACCTGAACGCGGCGCTCGATGCCTCGCTGCGGCGGCTGAAGACCGATTGCATCGACCTCTACCAGATCCACCGTCCCGACATCCTGGCCCACCCGCAGGAAGTGGCGCGCGTGCTCGACGATGCCGTGGCAGCGGGCAAGATCCGTGCTGTCGGCGTGTCGAACTTCACCATGCCCCAGATCGCGGCGCTCAACCAGTTCCTGGGGAACAAGCTGGTCGCCACCCAGCCCGAGATCAGCCCCTTGCGGATCGACTGCTTCGAAAACGGCGAGCTCGATCAAGCGATGATGCTGGGGCTGACCCCGCTGGCCTGGTCGCCGCTTGGCGGTGGGCGGATTGGCGCGGCCAACAGCCCGCGCGACGAAGCGGTCATTGCCGAGCTGGATCGGGTGGCAGGCGAACAGGGCATTTCGCGCTCGGTCGCGGCCTATTCGTGGCTGATGGCGCATCCCGCCGGGATCGTGCCGATCATCGGATCGCAGCAGGCCGAGCGGATCGCCGAAGGAATGCAAGCAATGACGGTCCGCTGGACCCGGACCGATTGGTACGCGGTGCTGGTCGCCGCGCGAGGAGTGCCGCTGCCATGACAAAGCAATGTGAAATCTCCTGGTTCTCCGCCCTGTGCGACGATGACTATGAGTTCCTTGGCGTGCCCGATCCCGCGCTCAAGTCGAGCTGGGAGCATTGCCGCAACATCGTGCTGCGCGCCGAAGAGGGCGGGTTCGACAACATCCTGCTGCCTTCGGGCTATGAGCTGGGCGTCGATACGACGATCTTTGCCGCTGCCGTGGCAACGCAGATCAAGCGGATCAAGCTGCTCTGGGCGACCCGCATGGGTGAGGACTGGCCGCCGCAGCTGGCGCGCCGGATCGCCACACTCGACCGGATCCTCGGGCCTGACGCGTCGGGCACTCGCGGACGGCTCAACGTCAACATCATCTCCTCGCCGATGCCGGGCGAGACGATGGAAAGCGCCCCGCGTTATCGCCGCGGGACCGAGATCATGAAGATCGTCCGCACGCTGCTCGATGGCGAACACCTCGACTTCCAGGGAGAGTTCTTCAACCTCAAGCTCGATCCGGCGCGGATCAGCACCATTTCCGGCAAATGCCCGGCGTTCTACTTCGGCGGCCTCAGCCACGAAGCGCGCGAATGCGCCGCCGAAGCGGCCGACGTTTACCTGATGTGGCCCGATACCATGGACAATGTCCGCGACGTGGTGACCGACATGAAGGCCCGCGCCGCGGCCAAGGGCCGGACCCTCAAGTTCGGCTACCGCGCCCACGTGATCGTCCGCGAAACCGAGGACGAGGCCCGCCGCTATGCCGACCGGCTGCTTTCCAAGCTGGACGAGGAAGCCGGCAAGGCGATCCGCGAAAAGTCGCTCGACGCCAAGAACTACGGTGTCCAGCGGCAGCAGGAACTGCGCAGCGCCGCCGATGGAGACGGGTTTGTCGAGGACAATCTGTGGACCGGGATCGGCCGCGCGCGCTCGGGCTGCGGCGCGGCGATTGTCGGCACGCCGGACCAGGTGATTGCCAAGCTCAAGGCCTATCAGGACGTCGGGATGGAAGCCTTCATTCTGTCGGGCTATCCGCACGTCAATGAGTGCGATATGTTCGCGCGCTATGTTCTGCCGCAACTGCAACACGGGCCGCTGACGCTGTGACCATCCGGATCGTCGCCATCGGCGGGACCGTCAATCCCGGCTCGACCACCGAACAGGCGTTGCGGCTCTCGGCTGCCAGTGCCGCTGCGGGGGGCGCGGAGGTGTCCGTCTTCGGCGGGGAGTACCTCGCGCGGCTGCCGCACTATCGCGGGGCCGCCCATGTCGAGGGCGACGGGCGCGAGCTGGTTGAGGCGGTGCGCAAGGCCGACGGCATGCTGGTCGCTGCACCGGGCTATCACGGCACGATCTCTGGCCTAGTCAAGAACGCGCTCGATTTCCTTGAGGACCTGTCCAAGGACGAAAGGCCCTATCTCGATGGCCGCGCCGTGGGCCTGATCGCCACGGCCTATGGCGACCAGGCCACGATGAGCACGCTGATCACCATGCGCGCGATCGTCCATGCCCTGCGCGGTTGGCCGACCCCGATGGGCGCGACGATCCGGACCTACCAAGGGCTGTTCTCTCCCGATGGCGAATGCCTCGAAGACCGCGCGCGGATGCAGCTGGAGCTGGTGGGACAGCAAGTGCTGCGCGGTGCGCAGGCCTTTGCCGGGGCGCAGGACGGGCAATGAGCGGCGGGCTGGAATCGGCGCTGGCCGCGCTGGCTGCAGGGCAGGTCATCGTCCTCACCGGTGATCGGCTGCGCGGTGGGGATATCGATTTCGCCATGGCAGCGCGCCATGCCACCGCCGAGACTATCAATTTCATGGCCGTTCATGGCCGCGGGCTGATCTGCCTCGCTTTGACACCAGCGCACGCGATGCGGCTGGGGATCAGCCTGATCAATTCCGGCAGCGAACGTCAGTCCGGCCGCCCGCATGGCCGCTCGATCGAAGCCAAAACTGGGGTTTCGACCGGCATCTCTGCAGCGGACCGGGCGCGCACGATTGCAGTCGCCTGCGATCCGGCCTCGACCGGGGATGACCTGGTCTCGCCCGGCCACGTCTTCCCGCTGATCGCAGCCGAAGGCGGGGTAAAGGAACGCCCGGCCGCGCTCGAGGCGGCAATCGAGCTGACCCGCCGCGCGGATGCCGGGGATGCGGCGGTGATCTGTTCGATCATGCGGGACGACGGAGAAATGGCCCGACTTGACGATCTGGCCGATCTGATCGCCCAGCACGGCCTGGCTGTGGCCGATATCGCGGATCTGATCTAGCGTTCCTGTAGCCAGCCGAACACGGCGCGGCTGCGGCCAATATCACGGCGCTGGACCGGATCGGTCAGTGCGCGCAGCATCCGCCAAGCCAGGGCGAGATTGCCGCTGTCGCCATGGTGATGGTGATGCGGCTGGGCCTGCGCGGCGCGGGAACGCAGCGCTGCACGATCCCGCACCAGCCGGAGCCGCCGCCGCCATGATCCAAGCGCGAACAGCCGGTCCCAGCCCCCTTGCGCATCGGCCTGCCCGGTATCCTGCAGCATCAGCAGGGCGCTGCCTGCGATCGTCGCGGGATCTGGGTCTTCGCCGTCAGGAAGCGCATCGGCGGGAAGCTGCGGGGCATAGGTCTCGATAGTCCGGAACACCAGCCGCGCTCCGGCTCCGCGTCCGGCCCGGTCGGCAATCTCCCAGAACCGCACCCAGTCGGCTTCGGGATCGGTTGCCAGCACTGCGCAGTCGCTCAGCACCAATGGCCCGTTGTTGAGCTGGTGATCGTAAACCGCGTGGACGATCAGGTGCAGCATGGTCTCGGCCCAGCCGAGCACCGGAACCCGATGGCCGCCAACAGTCTCGCTGCGCCGCTCGGCCAGTAAGGCTTCAACCTGCAGCAGAGCATCGTCTTTGCGCGGGCCGCGCGGCTGGTCGACCAGTGCAGTGTGGACTTCGACCGCGACCCGCCGTCGCGGGCACCACAGCGCTTCGAGGTGCTTGTGCGTGGCATAGTCGACATGCACCGACCCGCTGACCTCCGCTCGCGCTATCAGTCCGGCCTTTACCAGCAAGGCAAATGCCTGCTCGGCCTCAGCTGGGGCAACCAGCACATCGATATCGCGCATCGGCCGCAGTGCGGCATTGCCATAGTGGCGGGCCAGCGCGCCGCCCTTGAGCACGGCGGCGGCGATCCCGGCTGCTTCGAGCGTTCGGGCCACATCGACGGTCACGGACTGCCGATCGAGGGCGCGCAGCGCGGCACGTCTATGGGCTGCCTGCCAATGGTCGCGCAAGTCCTGTGGCATCGACCAGTCCGACCAGCTTTCACGCAGGCGATGGTACAGCAACGGACGCAGCCGGTGCTGGCCCGCGCAACGGGCGATCGCGGCCCAGTCATTCGCCGCAAAGCCGGGATCTGGCAGAAGCTCGCCCGGCCGCGCCAGCATGACGCCGATCAGCCACAGCTTCAGCCGGTCAAGCCGGGGCAGGTCGGGATTGATCGGCACGGGCATGGCTCTGTTTCTGGGTTGGACTGGCGGCTGGCCGGTCATATCTGGGACCGCAATGGCATTTGGTTCGCGGCGATGGTAGAGGCGGGCTTGATCGAGATCAACCGCCCGAAACAAGGCAAGGCGCAGCGATGGCAGCAGGAACCGCTTCAGCGGCTGATCCAGGGACGGGCTTGCAAGGGGTCTATGGTCTTAACATGCTTAGCCCCTTCGCCTTGCCGGGGGCGGGGGCGGCAACATCGTTGACTGTGGATCTGACTATCGCGGAAGGTCCGGCGGTGCTGCCAGACACTGCGATCCCGCGCGGCCCCTATCGCCAGCAAGGCGGGCAGATCGAGTTGACCATTCCGGATGCAGGGCGATTCCTGTTAGCCGGACCGGGCCGGCTTGAGGTGGCGCCTAAGCCGGGCGTTGACCCTGAGGTGCTTGCGGCATTTCTCGTCGCGAGCGGCCTGCCGATGCTGCTGTGGCAGCGCGGCGGCATCCTGCTGCACGCCAGCGGGATCGAACTGGGCGGCAAGGCCATCGCCATCGCCGGCCCGTCGGGCGTGGGAAAGTCGACGCTTGCGCGGGCCTTGCTGGAACGCGGCGGGCGACTGATCGGCGATGATACGCTGTGGCTGGCGAATGCGGAAGCGCCAGCGCTTGCGGCAGGACTGAACGGCGGCCAGTTCCTGCGCAGCGGGAATGAAATTCGGTTCAATTCACTGCCGCCAGACCGTCAGGCCAAGGCAACCGAGCTTCGCGCGGTAGTGGTCTTGTCGCGCGAACCGGCGGCGCCCGTGCGGCTCGGGCCGGTCGAAGCAGTTCAAGCTTTGCTGCGTCAGCGCCACCGCCCGGCGATTGCGACCATGCAGGGGCGTGACCGTGCCGGGCTGGAGCATTGTGCCAGGCTGGCCGCCACGGTGCCGATTTTTCAGCTTGGGTTAGCGGAAGGGTCAATCGACCGAAGCGCCACGGCCCTTATCGAACTGGCCGGGGATTGATCTTAAGTGTGCGCTGCCTGGCAGTCGCTGTGAAACATTGCACCGGGGTCCATTCGCTGAACCCGTCGCCTCCGCTTACCGCAACCCGGCCTGCGCAAGTCCAGGCATGGGCCTCCATCGGTTTTGCCCCGCCAAGCCGGACGCCTAGGTGCGTCGTCACAGGAACGCGCGCCATGCGGCACAGCACCGCCGCTGTCAGGGCTTGCGGCAGGCAATCGTTCCGCCACGGCGAAATCCGGGCGGCCCTGCGTACCGCACGCCGCACGACCCGCGCCCGGGCTTCCTGCCCCTCGTCTGCCAGTGGCACGCAACCAACCGGGCCAAGCTTGCGGCCCAGCAGCGGGGCGAACCGTTTGAAGGCGATCAGACGCACGACCAGCGCGGCAAGGCCCAGTAGCGGCCAGGCCAGGGTCAGGGCCAGCTTGTCGGTCAGTGGCATAGCCGCCAAGCCGCGAGCGGCCTCTGCCAATCCGGGCCGGACCGGTGTGATCGGCATTGGCGGCGTTTGATCGGTCACCCGAATACGCTCCGCACGCCGGGCTCGGGCCTGGCCATCATCCAGCCAGCATAGACCCGGCGTGGTCCGCCAGTGGTGACCGGAAGAACGCGGTGTTCCAGATCGCGGCGAACCGCAAACAGGGTGATCGATCCCGGCTGGACGTGGCGATAGGCGAACAGCGGTTCACTCTCGCCTTTGCGGCGCAATTCGAACAGGCCGCCCTCGAACGGTTGGTCCGAAAGATTGATCACAACGCCAAGCAAGCGGTCGGGCGAATCGTTGTCATCGTGCCAGACCAGTTCGTCCTGGTCATTGGCGCGAGTCTGGGCGATCCGTCCGGCGAGCGCCTTGATCGGACCGCACCCGGTCGCCCGTTCCAGCCAATCGAACAGCTCGCCCCGACCCAGCATCAGACTGATCGACCCGCCGATCCGCTGCGGGGATTCGATCTGGCGGGTGCCGATATAGCGAACATCGTCGTCGATGTAGCTGGCACTGGCGACCTGGCGCATCAGCAGGTCGAGCAGATCGGGGGCGAGTGCATCCTCAAGCGCCAAGGCCGGTACCCGGTCGAACCCGGGTCGCCAATCGGCCGGATCGGCGGCAATCTCCGTACCCATCCGATTGATCCGGAATGGAGATTGGGCCGCAGCGCTCATTGTAGGAGCCCTCGCCGGGCCGCCGGTCAGACCTGGGCGGCGAGCTGCAGCTCGCTCATCGTGCCGAGCACGCGGCTGACCGAGCTGCGGCAGGTGTCATCGTCGACTTCGAACATGCCAAGCAAGTCGGCGACGATTTCGTCGGTCGAGCGCGGCTGCTCCAGAGCATCCCAGATCGCACTGGCCGAGGCATTGAGCGAGACGTATTTGCCGGTCTCGATATTCACCATCACGAAGTTGTCTTCGATTTGCGAGCCAACCCAGTTGTCATCGCGCTGCCACTTGTTTTCGGTCATGCCGGTCGTTCCCCTTTTGCCGGGCGGGTTACCCCAGGCCCTGGCGGAATTGCAAGGGCCAAAGCCCGCCCAGTTCAAGCAGGCCAGATATCGAAGGCGATGCAGATCCGCCGTTCGTTGAGGTTGTGCGGGAAGGTGCGGTGATAAGTGTGCGACGGGAACAATGAGAGCAGCCCCGCCTGCGGACGCAGGAAATCCTGTCCGAATTCGCGGGCGATCTCTTCACCGACCAGGTCCTCTGGCAGGCCATATGCCAGGCAACCACCTTCACCATTGCCATTGGCGATCTTGTCGGGAATCTGGACGTAATAGGTCCCGCTCATCCAGCCGAACTGGTGGACATGCCAGGTTTCGTAGCCGTTATCGTCGGTGATTACGCTCCAGCAATGGAGTTTGCCGCCGGCCGGCTGGACCCGCAGCCAGGGATGGTCGATCCCGGAAAGGCTGGCGACGTGGTTTGAGATAACCTCGCGCAGCTTGTCCAGCAGCACGCCGACCAGCGGCGCCTGAACGCTTTGCGGCGAATCGATCCGCCAGGTCAGTTCGGAAGCCGTGCCATAGCGTTCGTAGCGCAGTTCCGGATGGCCAAGCAGCTGTTCGGCAAGCGCCTGGTTGAATTCGGCCAGGCTGGAAAAACCGTCGGGAACCGGCAGCATCGCGCGGTGGCCAAGCTGGCGCAATCCCACTAGTGCCTTTGCCTCCGTCATCCGTCCGGTCAGCGCCAGTCCCATCACCCGGGCGGCGAACAGCCGGGAATGGCCAGCTCCCTGGGCAATCAGATCACCAGTGAAATCGACAACCTGTTGCGCCTCTCCGCGTCCGAGCAGAATTGCCGCAAGCCGCTTGCAAGCGTTCTTGTTGTGCGGATCGAGCGCCAGCGCGCGGACCAAGGTCGCTTGCGCCTCACCCATGCCGAGCCGGGTCTGGGCCTTGCCCATTTCCGCCAGCGCTGCCGCCCGGGCTGCATCGCTTTCAGCCTGTTCGTACATCGCTTCGGCAAGCTGCAAGACTTTGCGGTTGCCCGCACTGGTCTCGATCGAAAGGTAGGCAAACAGCAGCACCATGGTTTCGCCAAAGCTGCGATCACTGGCCGGTTCGAGCAGTTCGATCACTGCATCAAACGAATCGGACAGGTTCAGCAGTCCGGCAAGGCGGGCGCGCATCAATGCGCTGTCGGGGTTACGTGCCAGCGCCTCTCGGGCCAGCAGCAGTTCCTGCTGAGCGTTGAGTCGCTTGGCAGTTTCCACCCTCAGATCGAATTGCGCCGTCACGGCCTTGCCCCCTGCCTTTGTTTTGCAGCCAATTTGGTGCAAAGTGCCATGCTCCATCGCTGCGATCAGGGCAAGCGTTCAACTTGATCTGCTGCGCAGAAATGCTTGCAATGCAGCCTTTTTTGCCATAGCATTTTTCCTGATGGGTCGCGATCATCAATGGTTTCCGGCGTCAACTATTTCGGCGCGCAATTCGAAAAGGTGAAAGTGAACATGACCAACAACACCGATGCAACGCTGGCCGCGTGGATCGAACCGCAGGTTTCTACGCTTGAAATCGATGAAACCCATACGTTTCCGGCTTCCGGTGCCGACGGCTCACCGTTCCCGGATTGCACTCGCTCCTGATCGTTTCGGCGATTGCGAATCAAGGCCCACGCGCCTCGCGGCGCGCGGGCCTTTTCCTTATGGAGAAAGTGAGTGCCCAGGTCGCGAAGCGGCGGCCCTGGCCATCGATGGCTGAGTAGATGACCGGTATCACGGCCCTGTGCGATCTTGGCGGCGGGCCTCTTGCAAAGGCCGATTTGACCGCTTTGGGGCTTGGCGGAACGCCTGAAAGCTTTGCCGGGCATGTGACCGATCCGGGCTTGCATTCGCTAGCCGGCGCTTGCCTCACCGATCACCGCGCAACGCTCCTGCTAGGCTGGCCCTCCGGGGCGGAGTTCGAGGCCGCTTGCACGACGCTTTCCGGCAAGGTGGATCGCTGTACGGTCATGCAACAATTGTTCGACCGGCTGGGCTCCAGCTTGCCCGAACAGGTCGACGGCGAATGGCTCCTGCTCGATTGGCGGCCCGGCCGGCTGGTATTGACCCAGTCGCGGGTTCGGCGTGACTGGCTGTTTATTGCACGAAGCGGCGACAGGGTGGCGCTTAGCGGCAATATTGAATGCATTGCGGCGCTTGACTGGGTCGGGCGCGAACTTGATCCTCTGGGCTTTGCCGCCGCTTTCGGGCGCGGCCCGCTTAGAGCCGGGGCGTCTCGACAGACAATTCTGCCGGGTGTCCAGCGGCTCGAGCCGGGCGAAGTTCTGATTCTGACCCCCGGCGCCGAACACCGACACCGCGCTGCGCTACCTCTGGTGCAACCATGGCAAGGCGATTTCGCCGAGGCAGTTGCGGCAGCGCAGGCGCTGCTCCACCGGATCATTGGCGAGCGGCTGGCCGAGGCCGGATCGGCGGGATTGCTACTCAGCGGCGGCCTCGATTCCTCGACCCTTGCGGCGCTGATTGTCGACCATGTCGGATCAGTCAGCGCAATTCCGGCTTTCACTTCGGTCGCCCCGGAAGAAGGCGGACTGGCCGACGAGCGCGCCGAAGCAGCCCTGGTGGCCGCGCATTTGGGCCTCCGCCACGTCCCGGTCGTGCCGGATCGGGCTGCATCGGTCTATCGGCCCAGCGCAGAAATCTATCGGCAAGCTGGTGGGCCGACGCTTTCGCCCAGGCACTACCTCTATCGTGCGCTGTGCGGGGCGGCCCGGGATCAGGGGGTCGCAACGCTGTTTGACGGCGCATTTGGAGAACTCTCGCTGACCAGCTATATGCCGCTGGAAACACCGCGATACCGCCTGCGCCGGGCCGCAAAGCGCCTGTTGGGGCGCGGGGCTGACCAGGCCTGGGAAGGCTCCTATCACATTCACCTCGCTCGACATCGGATTGCAGAACTGCAGTCGACAGTTGCCGAACTGATCGCGCCGTACAGCTGGCCGGTGGCGAGCCGCACGCCGGGCGATGCCTGGGGCTGGATTCCCGGCTTCGACAAGTCGTGGGGAGCAGCGACGCTGCTCGATCATGGCTTGCGTGGCGACACCCCCTTTCGCGATCCGCGCCTGCTGGCGCTGTTTGCCGGCTTTCCGGCGCGCTATCTGGTCCAGGACGGGCTGAACCGCGCTCCGGCCCGGGCGATGATGGCCGGGCGCCTGCCCAATGCGATCCGATTGCGGCGCACTACAGGGGCGTTCTCGCCAGATTACATGATGCGGATCGGCGGCCAGGCGCATCAGGTGCTGGACCGGTTCCCCCTATTTCGCAAGGCGGGGGCTGATGACTGGATCGATCTTGCCTGGCTTGAGACTGCATTGCGGCAGGTCGAGGCCAGAGGTCCGCAGTCGATCACCGAAGCCTTCGAGGTGCAGTTGACGGCCATGGCCGCCGAATTCCTGGTCTGGTGGCGCGGTGGCGGTTGAATCAGGCACTGGCCCGGTGCTAGGCTCAGGGCGAAAGGGGCCCCGATGAAACTGACCGCAGCGGAATTGGCCCGTGTTGCCGAACTGGCCGAGCGCAGCAGCAGCAATCACGCGCGGGCCGTTCCGGGTGAACCCGGTTGTCGGGAAAAGCCGCTGTCCTATGTCGCGCTGCTGCGCGAGCGGCGCAAGGCGCTGGGACACAGCTATGATTGATCTGCTCGCCAAGGTTGCGCTGGTGCAGGTTTGCCTGCTGCTAGGCTGGACGCTGCTGCGCCAGTTCGTTGTCAGCAGCACCGCGGCCTCGGTGCTGGATCATCTGGCGATCGCCCCGCAGTGGAAGTTCTTTGCCCAG
>CAZOSI010000024.1:0-24578 GCA_964582485.1 uncultured Novosphingobium sp. | reverse complement strand
AAGCCGAAGGCGTCAAGCTGGCGTGGAAGCCCAGCCTGAAGACCGAAGTGGGCGAAAGCGACGCGGCAATCCTGCTCAAGCTGATCGACGTGCTCGACGACGACGACGACGTCCAGACTGTCTGGGGCAACTACGAGATTTCCGACGACGTGATGGCGAAGCTGGGCTGATGCTCCAGCTGGTCGCGAAAGCGCTGCTCTCCGGCGCGCTGATCGTGGCCATAGCCGAGATCGGCAAGCGGCTACCGACATTCGCCGCGCTGATTGCTTCGCTCCCGCTGGTCTCGGTGCTGGGCATGATCCTGCTATGGAACGCCCGCCCCGATGCGGAAAACATGGCGGTCCATGCCGAGGCGACGTTCTGGTTCGTGCTGCCCAGCCTGCCGATGTTTCTCCTGATCCCGTGGATGCTGCGCCAGGGGCATGGCTTCTGGCTGGCGCTGCTGGCGGGCTGCGCGCTGACTGTGGTGCTGTACCTGCTGATGGCGCAATTCGGGCCCAGGCTGGGCATCCGGATCTGATATGCTGATCCTCGGCCTCGATCCCTCGCTGACCTGCACCGGCTGGGGCATCGTCGCCAAGAGCGGCAATCGGCTCAGCCACATTGCCAACGGCCAGATCAAGACCGATCCCAAAGCCTCACTGGCCGAGCGGCTGGTGACGATCGATGCCGAACTGGCCGATGTTATCGCTCGCCACCAGCCCGATCAGGCGGCGGTGGAGGAAGTCTTCGTCAACAAGAACCCGCAATCGACGCTCAAGCTGGGCCAGGCCCGCGGGGTCTGTCTGCTGGCGGCGGCCAAGGCCGGACTGCCGGTGGCCGAATATGCTACCCGGCTGGTCAAGAAGGCGATTGTCGGAACCGGCGGGGCGGAAAAGGCGCAGGTCCAGGCGATGCTGGGGGTGCTGCTGCCCGGGGTCAAGCTGGCCGGGGCCGATGCCGCCGATGCCTTGGCGGTGGCGATTGCCCATGCGCATTTGGTTCGGGGCTAGCAAGGCGGGGTTCAGCCGGGCCTGCTATTCGTCCGGTTCCGGGGGCACAGCCGGAGTCGCACATGCATTTGTCCAAGACCCTCACTTTCGTCGCCCTTGCCGGGCTGACCCTCTCGGGCTGCGTTGCCAGCCGCTACCAGATTTCCGATGCCTTGCAGCGCTATGGCCTTAACCCCAACGAGGCGAGCTGCGCTTCGGAGTTCCTGCGCGGGCACCTCTCGAGCGGGCAGGTCCGCCGCCTGGCCGATGCGGCGCGTTACTACGATAGCGGCGGGCGGTTGACCTTCGGCGATCTGGTCCGCGTCGCCGGCCGGGTCGATGACAGCGAGGTCCTGCTCCAGGTCGGCGCCGCAGCGCTCGCTTGCAAGATCGGCGCAGATATTCCCTTGCCGCGGTTCTAGTCCAGCTTCACCACCACCCGCGCGCCGATGAAATCCATTCCCGGGTTCTGCCCGCTCAGGAGTGTCCCGTGGCTGAGGTGGACCCAGCTCAGTTCGGCAGAAACCTTCTTGTCCAGCCGCAGGCCGAGCGCCAGTCCGGGTTGAAAAGTTACCCGCGATCCGAGGTCGAGCCGCTGCCCCAGTGGATCGACTTTCGGGATCTCGCCGCTATGGACCGCCAGCCCGATCTCTGGGCGGGCATAAAGCCTGCCTTTGCCGATCTGCCAGCTGAGCCCGGCGGCAGCAAAGCTGGTCTCGCCATCCAGGCTGACCTGGCCGTGGAGATAGGCCGTCGGCGCGCCAATCGACCGCAAAGCTTCGATCGGCTTGCTGCGGATTCCGGCTTGCAGGTCGTGCCCGCGCTCGCCGGTATCGATGCTGGTCGGCAGGTCAACCCCGTGGAAGCTGGCCCCGAGATAGACTTCCTGCGCCTTGGCGGGCAGGGCAGTCAGGGCGAAGGCCCCGATGGCGGCGATAAGCAAGCGGGTAGCGGTCATCCGGGCGTTCCCCAAAGCAGATATTCGGCGCGCTTCTAGACCTTTGCGGTTGCGCAAGCCTGAACAAACCTGTTCGCGCCTTGTTCCCTTTTGCTTGCCCCGCGCGGCGTGGCGGGTTAACCCGCTGCCATGATCGCCAAACTGACCGGCACGCTCGACGATTTCGGCCCCGACTGGGCGGTGATCGACGTGGGCGGGGTCGGCTATCTGGTCCAGTGCTCGGCGCGGACGCTCAGCGCACTGGGCCTGCGGGGCGAGCGGGTGACGGTCCACACCGAAATGCAGGTCAGCGAAAACGACATGCGGCTGATCGGCTTTGCCAGCGGCGGGGAGCGCGAATGGTTCCGCCTGCTGACCGGGATCCAGGGCGTCGGCAGCAAAATGGCGCTGGCGGTGCTCTCGGCGCTCACGGTCGAAGAACTGCAACGCGCCTGCGCCGGCGGCGACGCGGCGATGGTGGCGAGGTCTCAAGGGGTCGGGCCGAAGCTGGCGGCGCGGATCGTCAACGAATTGAAGGACAAGGCCGGCGCGCTGCCGAGCGTGGTTGGCGCGGCGCTGGCGGCGGCTCCGGCGGGTTCGGCCAGTTCGGATGCGGTTTCGGCGCTGCAGAACCTAGGGTTCAAGCCGAATGTCGCAACCGAGGCCGTGGCGCGGGCGCTCGATGAACTGGGCGACGGAGCCGAGCTCAACGCGCTGGTGCGGGTGGCGCTGAAGAGGGCGGCGGGGTGATGTGGCAAACGACCCCCTTACAAACTCGTCACCCTGAACTTGTTTCAGGGTCTATTTCTCGGTTTACCCGAACCAAGCGGGGGCAAGCCCAACCCAACGGCAAGGTCACTCCACTGCGGGTTATGCTCATTGATCAGATTGATCTTCCAAGGCCGGTGCCAGCGCTTGAGCTGCTTTTCGCGCAAAATCGCGGGTTCCATCTCGCCAAACAGTTCATAGTGAGCCAGCCGGTGCACCTTGTGGCGCGATGTAAACCCCGGCAGCGCACCGTTGCGGTGCTGCCAAAGGCGGGCAAGCAGGTCGGACGTAACCCCCAGGTAAAGCGTGCCGTAGTGCCCGCTCGCCAGGATATAGACGCAAGGAAGCCGCTCTTGCCGCATAGGGCAGGGTGTGCTGCGAAATGGACCCTGAAACAAGTTCAGGGTAACGAGTTTGGTTCAAAATGGTGTTTTCCTATTCCCCGTCATGCTGAACTTTTTTCAGCATCCATAGGGCCCCAAACTCGGAGCATAGGGTGAGCGAGCTACCTCCCGATCAACTTATTGCAGCAATTGAGGAGGGACAGCGTCTTCGTGGCTGGATAGCGAATGGATACGCCCAGATTGAGTACCTGCTCGGCGATGTGATTATGAAGGCCTACAGGATGCAAGAGTATGAAGCGCTGGCTGCAAGGCTACCGCATCGGATCGAGAAGCGAATTGCAGCAGTTCGGCAAATCCTTGAGGTGGATGGTTATTTTTCAAAGCATAAGCCCGAAATTGAGTTAATCATAGATGCGTTTGAAATGTACCACGAAACGCGCAACCTTTTGGCGCACGGATTCTGCACAGCTTACCATACGCCAGACGGGGACTTTGGGCTCGAGTTCCGTAAGTGGCATCGGGACGGGGAACGAGACGCGGAGATGAAGCGGACTTTTCGCTTGATCGATCTCGAATATGAGCGGAGCCAATTGAAACAGGTTTCCCAGCGTGCGCTTACTCTGTCGTTTGAAATTCACAATGATCTGGGCCTTGTTGGCCCATGACCGATAACCCCCACCTCACCCCCCAGCGCCAGCCGGATGACGCCGATGCCGCGCTCCGGCCGAAGACCCTTTCCGAGTTCGTCGGGCAGGCCGCGGCGAAGGACAACCTGCGGGTGTTCATCGAAAGCGCCAAGTCGCGCGGGGAGGCGATGGATCATGTGTTGTTTTTTGGCCCGCCCGGCCTCGGCAAGACCACGCTGGCGCAGATCGTCGCGCGCGAATTGGGCGTGGGCTTTCGCGCTACCTCCGGCCCGGTCATTGCCAAGGCCGGCGATCTCGCCGCGCTGCTGACCAATCTGGAAGAAGGCGATGTCCTGTTCATCGACGAGATTCACCGCCTCAATCCGCAGGTCGAGGAGGTGCTCTACCCGGCGATGGAGGACCGCGCGCTCGATCTGATCATCGGCGAGGGGCCCTCGGCGCGGTCGGTGCGGATCGATCTGCCGCCGTTCACACTTGTAGGCGCGACCACCCGCGCCGGGCTGCTGACCACCCCCTTGCGCGACCGTTTCGGGATTCCGGTACGGCTCAATTTCTATACCGTGCCGGAACTTGAACGCGTGGTGACGCGCGGGGCCGGGCTGCTTGGGATCGGGATCGACGCGGGAGGCGCACAGGAGATCGCGCGGCGCGCGCGCGGTACGCCGCGGGTCGCCGGGCGATTGCTGCGGCGGGTCCGCGATTTTGCCCATGTCGCGGGTGATGGCACGATCACCCAGGACATCGCCGATGCTTCGCTGACCCGGCTGGAAGTCGATGCGCTGGGGCTCGATGCGATGGACCGGCGCTATCTGACGATGATCGCCGATATCTACAAGGGCGGTCCGGTCGGGGTCGAAACGCTCGCGGCGGGGCTCAGCGAACCGCGCGACACGATCGAGGATGTGATCGAGCCTTACCTGATCCAGCTCGGCCTGATTGCCCGCACCGCGCGCGGGCGCTGCCTTAATGATCGGGCCTGGCAGCACCTGGGAATCACCCCGCCCAGCGGCGGCGCCGGGCCGCTATTCGATTCTCCGGATCCTGGGGCGAAGTAACCATTGCGGCGCCAGTGCGTTGGGTTTTGATCCCACAAGAGTTCCAGAATGGGACACAAGCGGCTTGGCCAACACGCAATCTGCATTTTTCCCGCATCGGGACCCCAAAAACACGGTTAACACGATTGTCGCTTTAACTTTCCTCTGTCCATTTGGCTCTACAGGGGCGTGCAGATGGCGTTGGGTCATCAGCATTACAGCCCCCAAGGCAATAGAGAGCAGAGCTTATGTCGGTTCGGATGGCCCTTGCGAAACTCGCGGCGTTTACTGCCGCTGGCGCGGTTGCCGGTGGCGGTGCAGTGCACGTCGCCGAAGCCCCTGCGGCGCAGACCACTTATGTCAAGCAGGCCAAGCCTGCCAAGCGCGTTGCGGTAAGCAAGCCGCGCGGCAAGGTGACGGTGCACAAGCGGCGCGTCCTCGCCTCGGGTCCGGTCAGCAAGACCAAGAAGATCCGCCGCGTGGTGACCAAGTCCTACACCTGTGAAGCGCCGCAGCAGATGGCCATGGCTGTGCCGATGATGCCCCAGCTGCCGCAGCAGCCGATGCCTGAAGGTGGCAGCGGCGGCCAGACGGTGATCGTTGGCGGCAGCGGCGGCTATGGCATGGGCGGCGGCTTCTTCGGCGGCTTCTTCGGCGGTTCGGGTGGCAGCGGCGGCTCGGTCGTCGTGACCAGCACTACCACTGGCGGGATCAGCTCGAACGGTGGCGTCAGCACGACCACGGGTAATGTCGTCACATCCACGGGCAATGTATCTTCGTCGACCGGCAATGTCTCCACTTCAACTGGCAATGTCTCCACTTCAACTGGCAATGTCTCCACTTCAACTGGCAATGTGACATCATCGGGTGACATCAGTGTCACCACTTCGGGCAACGTCACCACTTCGGGCAACGTTACCACGTCGGGCAACGTTACCACGTCGGGCAACGTTACCACCTCGGGCAACGTCACCACTTCCGGTAACGTTACCACCTCTGGCAATGTTACCACTTCGGGCAACGTGACGACATCCGGCAACGTTTCGAGCACGACGACTACGACTGGTGGCCACACGACTGGGGGTCATTCGACCGGGGGTCATTCGACAGGCGGCCATTCCACCACCACGACGACCGGCGGTCACGATGTACCGGCCCCGCCGATGATGCTGCTGTTTGGTGCGGCCGCAGCTGCCGTGCTCGGCCGCCGTCGGTTTGCCCGCAAGCAGGCCTGATCGCGCAGCAAGCTTCCCAGTTCTTGGGCAGGGGCGGTCCGCAAGGGCCGCCCCTTTTGCATGGGCCGGTTCGTCTCTGGCGAGTTTCAGGCCAGCAGGAAATCAGTCTGGGTAAGAGTCTGTCCACCGAGTCCCTGAAGCAGGATATGCATATCCGCCAATCCGTTCCCGTCGACATCGACTTCTACACGCAGATCCGCGCCAGCTGTTGTCCAGCGAATTTGCGCCGCTCCATTGCCCGAGAAGCCTGACGTTCCAATGTAAGTCGGCACCTGAACCCCGGATTGGGACGCATTGGAATCAAGCAGGCGGAAATCCAGTCTGTCTTGACCGGTCGCGAAGTCGGTGATGATGTCTGCCCCTGCTCCGATCCCGGAATCTGAGGCAGACAAGTATCGAAACTGATCTGCCCCCGTGCCGCCAGTGATGATATCCGCCCCCCCCACGGCCAACAGCTTGTCGTTACCGTCACCACCCAGAATGACGTCAGCCAAGTTGCCACCGCGAATCTGGTCTGTGCCGCCACCACCATTAATTGTGTAGCTGAACCCGGAAAGTGCTACCTTGATGACCTCGGTTCCGGTGCTGCCATTGACTGTGAAGCCAATCGTTGAACCAGCAACCAATGTGATCGAACTCTGAGCGAATGTTTCATTTGCTGCCAAATTGACGACAATTGACCCGTTGCCACTGATCGAAAGGCCAGGATCGAACCCGGCAGTGAACAAGCTGCCCGACAGCGTCAGGACCGCCCCTCCCGACAGTTCCAGCGCCTCGATGCCCGAAAGCGCACCCAGAGTTGTGGAGGAGGTTACTTCGAGCACGTCGAACCCGGCCCCACCTGTTATTCCCGAGCCATTGGAACTCCCGCCCAGTATCAAGCGGTCATTTTCCGACCCGCCGTCCAGAAAGCTGATGCCCAGGCCGCCGTTGAGGATGTCATTTCCGCCTTCACCAAAAATTGAATCGGTTCCGTTTGAGCCAACAATGCTGTCATTGCCCAGTCCGGCATATATGCCAGCTAGACCGACCAATGCTGCTCCTGTGAAATTGAAGCTCTCATCGGTATCTTGCGTACGAATCACTATGTTCGAAAAGCCATTGGCGCTGAATGAATCAATGCCGCTGGCCGAAGCCAATCCTATAACTGTATTGTTGGCTGTCGCCACCACAGTGTCGAATCCGTCTCCGCCGGTGAAGCTGTCAAACCCATCGGCATTTCCGGCGACCGTGAAAGAGTCATCGCCAGACCCGCCGTTCAAGACGTCATTCCCGGTTCCGCCCGTGATCGTATCGTTGCCGCCAAGACCAAAAATCTGGTCGCTCCCGCCATTCCCAACCAAAATGTTGGCAAAGTCACTTCCGGTTATCGAGTCGGCCCCGCCTCCACCGGATGCATTCTCTATAACGGCGCCGATCGCGATCGCGAGATTGTCTTGGGTCGGATTGTTACCGGCAGTGCTGCCAACATCCGAAAAAGCGCCACTGCGAATATCTATCCGCTGATTGCGAGATTGCGCGGACATATCAATGGTATCGGTTCCGCTGGCATCCCAAAGCACTCTCAACCATTCGTCCATCTGAAGGGTTGCTGCGGTATGCACAGTATTGCCAGCGTAAGTGCTTTGGTTGATGCCGAAGCGCAATTGCAATGCATAAACGTCGTATAGTTGAAAGTGCCTATAGTCCCATTCACCATCTTCGGGCCGCATTATATTAACATTGTTGGCATCTATAGTATAATGCATAACCGTGTAGTTATTATTCCGCTCGGATGGAAGAAGATACGGCGGCTGATCTGGAGTTGCGCCAGGTGTTGTGTGAAGCAACGTGAAGGCGTGTCCCATTTCATGCAGTATTGTATAGTGATTGACGGTCCAGATCTGATTGAATGCGTCGATATCTTCCATGTCGGAATCAGAATCAGTATTCCAAAACCAAGCTCCCCCTAGACCTCCGTCCCTGGTCGTGTCCGACTGTTGACTAAAACGAAGATCGGCGTTCGGACCAGGGCCGTTTTCCGGGTATGTTGCCATATTGAATCCGGTCGGCAACTCCGACTGATCGGCAACCTGGACGAAGTTCACATTGACGAAACTCGATAGCTCGCCCAGCGCATTGAGGTAGATGGATCTGAACGTGGTACTGGCATTGGTACTGAAGCTAAAGGTCAGAACAAGTTGTGACCCTTGGTAAGTGTCATATTGCCAGCCTGTCCCAGCGGGAGAGTTAGGATAGGTCTCCATGATCGCTTCAATTAGGAAAGGCTGGCCGCTTAAGGAAAATGGCATCTCTTGCTCCTCTTGAGTGTTGTGGAGTCGATTTCACTCAAGATGCCAAAATTACATTTATTGTCAATAATATATGTGGTTAACTCTTCGTCAACAAAATGAAAACTAGCACTGCGCAAAAGAAAAACCGCCGGGTTGAAGCCTGACAGGGCAGAAAACCTCGCACTGGCGCCCCCTAGAAAACCGGCTTCCGCAGCCGAAAGTGCGGAATTCCGCCGCTTATGAAGTATTGGCATCGTTGGCGGCATCGATCCAGAGCAGCGCGGGGAAGCGGAGCTGGCTACCACCCCTTTTGCATGCGGTCAGCGCACCCGTGCCGGGCTGCGGACCCAATCCTGGCCAAGATCTCTGGTGCTGACCAGATCGGCCAGTTCCCAGACGTTGCGATAGCCATATCCGTGCAAGTTAACGAAAGTCGGGATGTTGAGCGCCATGTCGACCCGCTTGGTCACGATCGGCGCGGCATTGTCCAAGAAGTTGTTATTGCAATAGATGTAGATCGGGCGGTTCGGGTTCTTCCCGATCACTTCACGCAAGGCTTCGTCGGTAAAATCCGAGAACGGCAGGTTGATCGCGCCCTTGATGTGGCCCTGGCGGTAGGCCCATTCGGAACGGGCATCGAGCAGCAGGGCGTTGTTTGCCCGCGCCTTGGCCTTGAACTGCACCCAGGGCAGGCGATGCGCCTCGCGGACCGGCTCAAGTTCCTGCGCCAGCCTGAGGAAGGCCTTGTAGTCGATCTGCGGGTTGGCGGTTTGCGCGGCGGCCGGAACGGCGAGGGCCAGGACCAATGCGAAGGATAGCAAGCGGGGCATCGGCTTTCTCCCGTGGTTAGGGAAGAAAACCTGCGCCCCGCCTGCTGAAAGCGAGATGAACGAGAACCTCCCCCAAGGGGGAGGATTAGCTCGCCAGCTTCCTCAGCACGTAGTGCAGGATCCCGCCGTTCATGAAGTATTCGACCTCGTTGGCGGTATCGATCCGGCACAGCGCGGTGAAGCTGAACTGGCGGCCGTCGCCGCGAGTGACCTGGACTGTCACATCCTGACGCGGGGTCAGGCTGGCGACACCGTGGATGGTGTAGGTGCAGTCGCCATCGAGGCCCAGCGAAGTGCGGCTCTCACCGTCCTTGAACTGCAGCGGCAGCACGCCCATCCCGACCAGGTTCGAACGGTGGATCCGCTCGAAGCTTTCGACGATTACCGCGCGCACGCCCAAGAGGTTGGTGCCCTTGGCCGCCCAGTCGCGGCTGGAGCCGGTGCCGTATTCCTTGCCGGCGATCACCACCATCGCCGTGCCATCGGCCTTGTGCTTCATCGCGGCATCGTAAACCGGCATGACTTCGCCGTTGTAGCGGCTCATCCCGCCTTCCACGCCGGGGACCATTTCGTTCTTGATGCGGATGTTGGCAAAGGTGCCGCGCATCATCACTTCGTGGTGGCCGCGGCGCGCGCCGTAGCTGTTGAAGTCGGCCTTGGCGACCTGGTGTTCCATCAGCCACTGGCCGGCCGGGCTGTCAGCCTTGATGTTGCCGGCCGGGCTGATGTGATCGGTGGTGATCGAATCGCCCAGCACCAGCAGGGGCTTGGCTTCAATGATGTCGGTCACCGGAGCCGGAGTCATGCTCATGCCCTCGAAATAGGGCGGGTTGGCGACATAGGTCGAACCGGCGCGCCACTGGTAGGTTTCGCTGCCGGTGACATTGATCGCCTGCCAGTGCGCGTCGCCCTTGTAGACGTCGGCATAGCGGGCCTGGAACATCTCGCGGGTGACGCAGGCGGCCATGGTGCTGGCGACTTCGAGATTGCTCGGCCAGATGTCTTTCAGGAACACGTCCTGCCCGTCCTTGCCGGTGCCAATGGGCGTAGTGACGAAATCGTCGATCACCGTGCCCTTGAGCGCATAGGCGACCACCAAGGGCGGGCTGGCGAGGAAGTTGGCGCGCACATCAGGCGAAACGCGGCCTTCAAAGTTGCGGTTGCCCGAGATGACGGCGGCGGCGACCAGGCCGTTTTCGTTGATCGCCTTGCTGATCGGTTCGGCCAGCGGGCCGGAGTTGCCGATGCAGGTGGTGCAGCCATAGCCGACCAGGTTGAAGCCGATATTGTCGAGGTGCTGCTGCAGCCCGGCCTTGACCAGGTAATCGGTGACGACCTGGCTTCCCGGCGCAAGGCTGGTCTTGACCCAAGGCTTGGGCTTCAGCCCCAACTCGTCAGCCTTCTTGGCGACCAGCCCGGCGGCGACCAGCACGCCGGGGTTGCTGGTGTTGGTGCAGCTGGTGATCGCCGCGATCATCACGTCGCCGTCGCCAATGTCGAAGTCCTTGCCGGCCACCGGCACGCGGGTGTTGGCGCGCTTGTAGGTCTCGGCCATGTCCTTGGCGAAAACGTCGTCGACGTCTTCCAGGTTGACCCGGTCCTGCGGGCGCTTCGGCCCGGCGAGCGAGGGGACCACGCTGCTCATGTCGAGTTCGAGCGTCGAGGAGAACACCGGATCGGCGGCATTGGCGTCGATCCAGAAGCCCTGTTCCTTGGCATAGGCTTCGACCAGCGCGATCTGGCTTTCCTCGCGCCCGGTCAGGCGCAGGTAATCGATGGTCTTGTCGTCGATCCCGAAGAAGCCGCAGGTCGCGCCATATTCAGGCGCCATGTTGGCCAGCGTCGCGCGGTCGGCCAGGCTCAGCGAGGCGAGGCCCGGGCCGAAATATTCGACGAAGCGGCCCACCACACCGTGCTTGCGCAGCAGGTTGGTGCAGGTCAGCACCAGATCGGTCGCGGTCACGCCTTCGCGTAAGGACCCGGTCAGCTTGAAGCCGACCACTTCGGGGATCAGCATCGAGACCGGCTGACCCAGCATCGCCGCCTCGGCCTCGATCCCGCCGACGCCCCAGCCCAGCACGCCCAGCCCGTTGATCATGGTGGTGTGGCTGTCAGTGCCGACGCAGGTGTCAGGGTAAGCAACGGTGACGCCGTTCTGGTCGGTCGAGGTCCAGACCGTCTGGGCGATGTTTTCCAGATTGACCTGGTGGCAGATCCCGGTGCCCGGGGGGACCGCGTAGAAATTGTTGAGCGACTTGGAACCCCACTTGAGGAAGTCATAGCGTTCCATGTTGCGGTGGTATTCGATCTCGACGTTTTCTTCGAAGGCCTTGGGGTGGCCAAATTCGTCGACCATCACTGAGTGGTCGATTACCAGATTGACCGGGACCAGCGGGTTGATCCGCGAAGTGTCACCGCCCAGCTTGGCAATCGCATCGCGCATCGCGGCCAGATCGACCACGCAGGGCACCCCGGTGAAATCCTGCAGCAGCACGCGGGCCGGGCGGTACTGGATCTCGTTCGAGCTTTCGGCCGGGTTCTTCTGCCAGTCGACAATCGCCTGGACGTCGGCGGTGGAAACGGTGAAGCCGTTGTCCTCAAAGCGCAGCAGGTTTTCCAGCAAGACCTTCATCGAAAACGGCAGACGGCTGATATCGCCCAGCTTGGCCGCGGCCTTCTTCAGCGAATAATAGGCGTAGTCCTTGCCGCCGACATTGAGCGTGGAGCGGGTGCCGAGCGTGTCCTGTCCGACCTGGGTCATGCGATTAAGTCTCCTGTAGGTGGAGACCCTGCTTATCCAGCGAAAGGGATTGGGCGCGCCCCTTTCGCGGTCCAGCAAGGCCCTCTGTCGGCGCCGCCGATGCGCGCGAAATGGGTTCAGGTCAAGGGGCGGAAGGTCCGGATTAGACTAAAGTACGGTCTGCTCGGTATGGACCGCCTGCTTGCGTGTGGCGATCCAGCAACCGATCACGATCAGCACCGCCCCGGCCACGGTTGGCAGGGTCAGCGCCTCATCGAACATCAGCCAGCCGAACAAGGCGGCCCAGATAAAGGCGGTGTATTCCAGCGGCAGCAGCACCTGGGTCTCAGCGCGGCCATAGCCCCAGGAAATGACCATCAGTGAAATCGCCGCCAGCACCGCCGATCCGCTGACATAACCCAGCGCCTCCAGTGATGGCTGGACTGCCAGCCACGGGGCCAGCAGGCCAAGAAACAGCGCGCCGAACGTGGCCTGGAAGGTCGCCACTTCGACCGGCGCGGCGAGCTG
This sequence comes from uncultured Novosphingobium sp., assembly GCA_964582485.1. Classification (GTDB taxonomy): domain Bacteria; phylum Pseudomonadota; class Alphaproteobacteria; order Sphingomonadales; family Sphingomonadaceae; genus Novosphingobium. The sequence continues at coordinate 12,271 of CAZOSI010000024.1, read as the reverse complement.
TGCCTGCTGGCGCTGGAGGATCAGGTTCCAGGCATAGAGCACGGCCGAACACAGAATTGCGGCGATCCCCCAGGCGGCCTGGCTGCTGTAACCGCCCTCTCCCAGGCGGGCGCCGGCGATGACCGCTACTCCGGCCAGGCCCAGCAGCGAGGCGAAGATCGCCCGGCGCTCGATCTTTTCGCCCAGCATAACGGCGGCCAGATAGAGTGCGATCAGCGGAGCGATGAAGCTGAGGGCCATGCCTTCGGCTAGCGGCAAGTATTTGAGGCCATAGAAGAACATCGTGGCCATGATCGCGCCGTTGAGGCCACGCATCGCATGGAGCCGCATGGCTGCGCGTTGCGGCCAGACGCCGCCGGAAAGCTTCCACAGTGGAGCCATCAGCGCGGCCCCCAGCAGCGAGCGCCAGAGCATTGCGTTGTAGGCCCCAACCTCAAGGCTGGCGCCTTTCATCAGCGCGTCCATCACCGAAAAGCTGGCGATCCCGGCGGCAACCGCCAGGAACGGCATCATGTGGTGGTGGCTTTTCTCGCCGGACGGCACGCGCTTTCTCCCCTGGAGCTTCGGGTAGGGGAGGGCCGCGCGGCGCGCAAGTGCGCCCCGGTGTAACCGGATCGGCATTTGCTGCGAATAATGATTGCGATTAGTCTTCGCGGGGGAGAGCAGTGTCACATGGAGAGCACTCAGGCATTACCCAGTGATACCACGCCCGCCCCCAGGGGCGGCGACAGCGTCTATCGCCATCGCTGGCCGACCCGGTTGTGGCACTGGCTCAATGCCATCACGCTGGCGGTGATGCTGATGAGCGGGCTGATGATCTTCAACGCGCATCCCCGGCTCTATTGGGGCCACTATGGCGCCAATTCCGATCCGGCCTGGCTGGACCTTGAGAAGGTGAACGGCGGCATTCCGTTTCCCGGCTGGATCACGCTACCCTCGTATTACAGTCTCGCCGATGCGCGGCTGTGGCATCTGGCTTTTGCCTGGGCGCTGGTGCTGGGCTTGCTCGGCTATCTCGGCTGGGCCTTGGCGAGCGGGCACTTGCGGCGCAACCTTGCGCCAAGGCTGGGCGAGTTGGCCCCGGCGCATCTGTGGCACGACATCAAGCAGCACGCCCGGCTGCGTTTCCCGACCGGGGCAGCGGCGCTGAGCTACAACGTGCTGCAGAAGCTGGCCTATGGCGCAGTGCTGGTCGTGCTGCTGCCGGGGATCGTGCTGACTGGCCTCGCCATGTCGCCCGCGATGGATGCCGTTTGGCCCTGGCTGGTGGACCTGTTTGGCGGCCGCCAGTCGGCGCGTTCGCTGCACTTCCTCTGCGCGGGCGGACTGGTGCTGTTCTTTGTGGTCCATATCGCGATGGTGTTGCTGGCCGGGCCGGTAAACGAAGTGCGCTCAATGCTGACCGGGCGCTACCGCCTGCCGCTCGAACGCGAGGGCAGGCTATGATCGTCTCACGTCGAAAGCTGATCGGCATGGGCGCAGCCGGGGCGGGCGGTCTGCTGCTGTCGGGCTGCGACCGGCTGAATGAGAGCCCGGCGGTCCGTGATGGTCTGGCCAGCGCCGAAGGGTTGACCATGCGCAGCCAGCGGCTGCTGATGGGCGACGCTCTGGCGCGCGAATTCAATCAGGCGGAGATGTCGCCCAGCTTTCGCGTCAACGGCTCAAGTAAGGTTGAAGACAGCGCCTATCGCCGCCTGCTGGCATCGGACTTTGCAGACTGGACTTTGCAAGTCAGCGGGCTGGTCCACCGCCCGTTGGCGCTTTCGCTCGATGCACTCAAAGCCATGCCGCAACGAAGCCAGATCACCCGGCATGACTGCGTCGAGGGCTGGAGCGCGATCGGCAAGTGGCAGGGGCCGCAGCTCGGCGCAGTGCTCGCTGCGGCGGGGCTGCTGCCGAACGCGCGCTACGTGGTGTTCCACTGCGCGGATGTGCTCGATGGCAAGCCCTATTACGAATCGATCGACCTGATCGACGCCTTCCACGCCCAGACGATCCTCGCCTGGCGAATGAATGATGCCCCGCTCAGCGAAGGCCACGGTGCTCCCGTCCGCCTCCGCGTCGAGCGCCAGCTCGGCTACAAACAAGCCAAATTCGTTATGCGGATCGAGGTCACCCAAAGCCTTGCCGGAATCTACGGCGGCAAGGGCGGCCACTGGGAAGACTATCGCGGCTACCAGTGGTACGCCGGGATCTGACCGCTACATCGCCTCGATCGTGATCCGGTCGATTGCGCTCTTGTCGTCCATCTTGATGTTCTTTTGCATCACCGCGCGGCGGACCAGGCCGGTTCGGGCATCGAGATCGACCACCATGGTCATTGTCAGGTCCATCCCGGTGAAAGCGCGTTCCATCTCGCCCCGGTCAACTTTCATGCCTGGCTGAGTCGACTTGAGCATCCTATCGACCATGTTGCTGATCGCTTCCTTCAGTTCGGCGGGGTCGGGCACTGAGGTGACTTCGATCCGCAGCCCGCCGCCAGCCGGCTGGCTCATATTCAACGTGACCTTGTAGTTCAGCGGATCGGGGAGCAAGGGGCTCGATGCCACCGAGGTGGTTTCCACCGCTTTGCCCGCTGGCGCCGAAGCACCCATCAGGTCGAGCACATCAGGCCAGCCCTTCATCACCAGTTGCGGGGCATCTTCGGCGCTGGCGGCCAGGTACTTGCCGAAGAAGTCGCGCATGAACGCTTCGGCCTGGGGACGCTTGGCCTTGTCCGGCTGGGCTTCGGCGGCGATTGCCGGGATCGCGGCGATCAGGTTGCGCTTGTAGTCCTCCCAGCCGCGCACCCGCACAATTGCGCCATCGCTGTCGAGATCGAAGGCAATCGGACCCATCAGCGGCTTCAGCATTGGCGGCAGCGGAGATTTGGGGTCGGTCAGGTCGAACGTCGTGGCCCCCGAAGTGACCCGCAGCGGACGCAGCGTCATCACCACGCCTTCGCTGCCGCGCGAATAGGTCACTTCCTGCTCCATCACCGAGCTTTCGGTAGAGTCATCGCGGACCTTTTCCTGCGTCAGTTTGTAGCGCAGCGGCTTGTCCAGCGGCGGTTCGAAGCGGGTTGCAAGGTCAGCCGCATCTGCCGCATCCGCCACAGCGGCCGGAGCCTGTGCGGAAGCCACAGCAGGCAGGGTCAGGGCGAGCGCCGCCGCGGCAAGCGGCGTCAGGAACTTGCGGATCATCAGATCAGCTTGCGCACAGCTTCGGCGCTGTAGAGCCACAGGTCGGCCCCTTCGCGCTTTACCCCGCCCATCGCCTTGTTGAACTCGGCCATGTGGGCGCTGGCCGAATGGGCGGCGAGGGCTTCCTGGCTTTCCCAGCGTTCGGAGATACGGATCAGGTCGGGGTCGGCGATATCCTGCGCAAAGGCATAGTGCAGGCAGCCGGCTTCTTCGTTAGTCGCCTTGACCATCGCAATCCCGGCATCGCGGACCTTGGCGAATTCACCCTTGCCCAGCTTGAGCCATCCTTCGATCAACAGCATGGATTATTCCTCTCCGTTCCTACCCGATCCCTCAACACCACGGAACACGGGGTCCGCGCAAGTAGGGGCGGACCACTTTGGCGGCGACCAGATCGTCGGCGATTGATTGGACCGTGCCATCAGGGCGGGCCCGGACCAGATTGTGCAACTCACGCCCGTATTCGTCGCGCACCACGGGGTCCGGTCCGGTCAGAAAGAACGGACCCTGGTTTAGCAGAGCAATCAGCGCCGCGCGGGCCGCTTCGCCCTGAGCCTGTTCGGCCGGGCAGCGCGCCGGGTGCAGTTCGGGGGCGTCAATCCCGATGATCCGGATATGGCGGGTGCCAAGGATAATCGTATCGCCATCGGGCGCGCAGGCTGCCGAACCGCGCGTCCCGCAGACCATAAAGCGTTGTGTCACCCGCTCGCTATCGGCTTGTGGCGGCTCGGGTTCGGGCGGGGCGGAGAAGAAGTACCACGCCGCCGCAATCAGCAGCGCCGCGCCCAGCCACCACTTCAGCGCCGCCCAGAACGCTGACCAGCGTGTGCGTCCCTGCCAGCGGCGGGTTGACAGAACGCGTCCATATTGGGGGGTGCGGCGGGGCCAGGCCATGCCGCAGCGGTAGGGGCTTGGTCAGCGCGCTGCAAGCAGCACGCACCAATCGCTGCGGCGTCCGCGCCAGGGCTCGGCAAGGCCTTCGCGGACCAGCTGTTCACCCAGCGAGCGCCCACCGCGCCGGGCCACCCGCAAAGCCCGACCATAGCGGTCGGTGGCGCGGCCGTCGGTTTCGAGCGTGAAGGGGCCGGCGTTGACCAGGACCAGCAAGCGTCGCTTGGCCTGTTCGCCCAGAGCGCGTTCGGCTGGGCATCCGGCCTGCCCGGTTTCGGGCGCGTTGATATCGGCGAGACGAACCTTCTCGCCATTGACCCACAGGGTATCGCCATCGACGATGCAGTTGGTGCGGGGGCCTTCAGCGCAAAGCGTGAAGGCGGCGGCGAGAGTTAGGATCGACAGGGCCATGCCGCTGCATGACCCCGCCGGGCGCTGGCAGTGTATCCGGGAAACTACACGGTTCCCCTCGGCTTTGGAGGCTTAAAGGCTGAGGAACAGACCGGCCAGCGCCGCGCTCATAAGGTTTGACAGACTGCCTGCTGCCAGTGCCTTGACCCCCAACCGGGCGATAACCGGGCGCTGGTTGGGGGCAAGGCCCCCGGTCACCGCCATCTGGATCGCGATTGAGCTGAAGTTGGCGAAGCCGCATAGGGCAAAGGTGACGATCGCCACCGACTTTTCGGATAGCCCTTGCGCAGCGCCCAGATCGATGAAGGCGACGAATTCGTTCAGCACCACTTTGGTGCCGAAAAATCCGCCAGCGGTCATCGCTTCGGACCAGCTTGGCGCGCCGAGCAAGTAGAACACCGGAGCGAAGACATAGCCGAGGATCATCTGGAACGAGAGCTGGGGATTGCCGAACCACCCGCCGATCCCGCCGAGGATGCCGTTTGCCAGCGCGACCAGCGCGACAAAGGCCAGCACCATCGCGCCAACCATCACCGCCAGCTTGACCCCGGTCTGCGCGCCCTGCGCGGCGGCCATGATCACATTGGCGGGGCGTTCCTCCTCGTCGGGGATCTTGACCTCGTCAGGCTCGACCAAGGCTTCGCCCTTGGGATCTGGCATGATGATCTTGGCCATCAGGATCCCGCCCGGCGCCGACATGAACGCGGCAGCGACCAGATAGTCGATCCGGATGCCCATGCTGGCATAGGCCGCCAAAATCGTCCCCGCGACGCCGGCCATGCCCACGCTCATCAGGCAGAACAGCTGGCTGGGAGTGAGGGCAGCCAGATAGGGCCGGATCACAAGCGGGCTTTCCGACTGGCCAACGAAGATGTTGGCCGCGGCGGAAAGGCTTTCGACCTTGCTGACTCCGGTCAGCTTTTCCAGCGCGCCGCCGACCCATTTGATCACAAGCTGCATGATCCCGACATAGTAAAGGACAGAAATCAACGCGGCGAAGAAGATGATCACCGGCAGCGCGGCAATCGCGAAGGAATTGCCGCCGATTTCCGGCTTGGCCAGCGGGCCGAAGATGAATTCGGTTCCGGCGTGGGCATAGCCGAGCAGGGCAGAGACCCCGCCGGCGATCGCCTGGAGCACGCGGTTACCCCACGGCACATAAAGCACCAGTGCAGCAAATCCGGCCTGCAAGGCAAACGCCGCAACCACCACCCGTGGGCGGATCGCCTTGCGGTCCGACGAAAGGATGAAGGCGATGGCAAGGATCAGGACGATGCCAAAAAGGCTCATCAGGTGCGACATGGTTCGGTGCGTCCCCCGGGAATTGCAATTGCCGAATTGGTAGCGGGCTTTGCCCCACAGTCAAATCCGCCTTTGCAGCAAGCTGTGGGAGGATCGGCGAACGGGCATTTACTTGGCCGCACCTGGCGTTAAGCCTTGGCCAATGCAGAACCAGTCATCCGCGTTTCCGCGTTCGCTCTTCGTCTATTCGCTGCTTTATGGCGGGCTTTGCGTGCTCGCCGGGGTGATGGGGGTGAAACTCGCCTCGCTCGGCCACTGGCCAGTGCTGGGCGATCTCGCGGTGGAAAGCGGGATTTTCGCTTTCCTGTTTCTGGTCATCATCTCAAGCGCGGTGGCTGAACTGTTCGGGCAGGACCGTGCCAATCAGCTGGTCCGGTTCGGCTTCGTGCCGCTGATCGTGTCGATGGTGATGCTGACCATTGTGATCAAGGCGGTGCCGCCGGCCCCGTTCTGGGGCGATCAGGATGCCTTTGCCAAATTGCTGGGCCAGGGCGTGCGAATGCAGTTCGCCGGGCTGATCTCTTACGGCACTTCGCAGACGCTCAACGTTTACTTGTTCAGCCGGATTGCCGGAGGGCAGGGTAAAGCCCTGGTGCTGCGGGCCTGGATCGCGAGCCTGCTCAGCCAGATCGTCGATACGATCCTGTTCATCACGATCAGCTTCTATGGCCAGGACATGCCGATCATGCAGATCATGGAAGGGCAGATCGTTTCCAAGCTTGTGCTTTCGACCATCATGGTCCCGCCACTGATCGTGGTCTTCGTCAAGCTGGGGCGCTGGCTTGATCGCGCCCCATCCTAAAAACGCTTCAATTCCCGGCAAAGCGGGCTAAAGCGCGCTCACTATGTCGCACAATCACGATCCCGCCCAAATGACGGCCATGCTCGCCAAGGCCGAAACGCTGGTCGAGGCGCTGCCCTATCTCCAGCGCTATGCCGGGCAGACCTTTGTGGTCAAATATGGCGGCCACGCGATGGGCGATCCTGAACTGGCCCGCGATTTTGCCGAAGATGTCGTGCTGCTGAAAGCGGTCGGGATCAATCCGGTGGTGGTCCACGGCGGCGGGCCGCAGATCGGCGCGATGCTCAAGAAACTGGGGGTCGAAAGCACATTTGTCGACGGCTTGCGGGTGACCGACAAGGCGACCGCCGAAGTGGCCGAAATGGTCCTGTCGGGCGCGATCAACAAGGAAATCGTCCGCTGGATTGCCGGTGCCGGCGGCAAGGCGATCGGAATCTCGGGCAAGGACGGCGGGCTGGTAACGGCCAGCAAGGTCCAGCGCACCACCAAGGATCCGGGCAGCAATATCGAACAGGTGGTCGACCTCGGCTTTGTCGGTGAACCCAAGACGGTCGATACCTCGGTGATCAAGACCATTTCCGACGCCGGGATGATCCCGGTGATCGCCCCGATCGCGGTGGGCGAGGATGGCGAGACCTACAATATCAATGCCGACACCATGGCCGGGGCGATCGCTGCCGCGCTGGGTGCCGCCCGGCTGTTCCTGCTGACCGACGTTGCCGGCGTGCTGGACAAGGACAAGCAGCTGCTGACCGATCTGCGGCCCGCCGACATCGAAAAGCTTCAGCAGGACGGCACGATCAGCGGCGGGATGATCCCCAAGCTGGAAACCTGCGTCCACGCGGTCGAGGCCGGCTGCGAGGCCGCGGTGGTGCTCGATGGGCGCGTACCGCACGCGATGCTCCTTGAAATCTTCACCTCGCGCGGGGCTGGCACGCTGATCCGGGCCTGACCTGCCGGGTCGGCCAAGGGCTATCGCGATTTTAGATTGGCATAGACAGGATCGCACCCCATCTGGCTGTTGCCCGCCCGCGCGGGCTTCGGCTATCAGCCCGGACAAATTTCGAGAGGAAGCGCCTGTGCTTTACGTCCTGCTAGGGGTGACGTCCCTGTTGATCCAGGTGATCATCGCGCTGGTAATCGTCCAGTTCGTGATCAGCCTGCTGTTTGCCTTCAACGTGATCAATCCGCACAACGAGATTGCCGGGGCGATTTTCCGCACCTGCAACATGCTGCTCGATCCCATTCTGCGCCCGATCCAGCGGATCATGCCTGATACCCGGCCGATCGACCTTTCGCCGATGGTTCTGATTTTCGGCCTGACCATACTAGAGCGGCTGCTGATCCAGGCCGCCAACCAGGGGATGTAAATGACCGCCGCCATCATCGACGGAAAGGCCTTTGCCGCTGGCCTGCGCGCCCGCATTGCCGATTTTGCCGCTACTTTCGAACAGAGCGCCGGGCGCAAGGCCGGTCTTGCCGTGGTACTGGTAGGCGAGGATCCCGCCAGCCAGGTCTATGTCGCCTCAAAGGCCAAGCAGACCGTCGAATGCGGCATGGCCAGCTTTGAGCACAAGCTGCCCGCCGACACTTCGCAGGACGTGTTGATGGCGCTGGTCGACCGGCTCAATGCCGATCCGATGGTCGACGGCATCCTGGTTCAGCTTCCGCTTCCGGGGCACCTTGACGAGCAGGCCGTGGTTGAGCGGATCAGCCCGGACAAGGACGTCGATGGCCTCACTCCGCTCAGCTCGGGGCGCCTCGCGCTTGGTCTGCCAGGACTTGTGCCATGCACTCCGCTGGGCAGTCTGATGCTGCTCAAGGACCGCCTCGGCAGCCTTTCGGGGCTTGATGCCGTAGTGATCGGGCGTTCGATACTGGTTGGAAAGCCGATGGCGCAGCTGCTGCTGGCCGAAAGCTGCACGGTCACGATCGCGCACAGCCGGACCAAGGATTTGGCCGATGTCGTGCGCCGCGCCGATATTGTGGTGGCTGCGGTTGGTCGTCCGGAAATGGTCAAGGGCGACTGGATCAAGCCGGGCGCCACGGTGATTGACGTCGGGATCAACCGCCTGCCTCCCGCCGATGGCGAGGCCAAGGGGCGGCTGGTCGGTGATGTCGACTATGCCGGGGCGATGGGAGTTGCGGCTGCGGTCACGCCGGTTCCAGGCGGGGTTGGGCCGATGACAATCGCCGTGCTGCTGCGCAATGCTCTGGTCGCGGCGCATCGCAATGCCGGTGTTGCCCTGGCTGACGGGGCGCTTTGAGCAATCGACTCGCTACTTGTCTTGCGGGGCGCTAGGTTGTCTCAAATGAAACGCTTGATTCTCGGGGGGCTGGCGTTCGCGCTCGCCTCCACTCCCGCCCTTTCGCAGGACCGCCGCAACGACGGCACCGCTGGCCATGCCAACCCCGGTGCCGTGGTGGCAGAGGAAGTGGCCTTTGCCCGGCTCGCCCAGGAAAAGGGCCAGTGGACCGCCTTTCGCGAAACCGCGACCAAGGACGCGGTGATGTTCGTGCCGCAGATGGTCTATGCCCAGGATTTTCTGAAGGACAAACCGAACCCACCGCAGGCGGTCAAGTGGCAGCCGCACCAGGTCTGGTCGAGCTGCGACGGATCGCTGGCGGTGACCCGCGGCGCCTGGCAGCGTCCGGACGGGACCAGCGGCTGGTTCACCACCGTCTGGCAAAAGCAAAAGAACGGCCGCTACAAATGGACACTCGATCAGGGCGATGCGCTGCCGATGCCGCTCGATCCCCCCGAAATGGTCGTTTCGAAGACTGCCGATTGCCCGCCGGGCTATCGCGGCCGCGCGCCGAAGGTGAAGGATTTTAAGGGCAAGCTTGCCCCGCTCGATCCGGCGCGGCGCACCGGACAATCGCTTGACGGTACGATGGGCTGGGAAGCCGTGGTTCAGCCCGATGGCGGGCGCCGCTTTACCCTGGCGATGCAGATCGATGGCCAGCGCGTAACCGTGCAGGATGTGCAAGTGGAAGCCCCGGCCAAATAGCCATGTGGGAACTGTTCCTTTCCGCCTTCGTTACCCTGTTCGTGGTGATCGACCCGCCGGGTTGTGCGCCGATCTATGCCGGGCTGGTCAAGGGCGCGAGCAACCGCCAGGCTACCGCCATGGCGGTGCGGGCCACCTTCATCGCCGCGCTGATCTTGTTGGTCTTCGCGCTGTTCGGCGAGGACCTGCTGGGCGCGCTGCATATCGAGCTTAACTCGTTCCGGATCGCCGGCGGGATCATGCTGTTCCTGATCGCGCTCGACATGGTTTTCGAAAAGCGCACACAGCGGCGTGAGGAGCGGGCCGAAAAAGTGCGCGCCGAAAATGCGAAAACGCCAGAGATCGAGGACGTCTCGGTATTTCCGATGGCGATGCCGATGATCGCCGGTCCCGGCTCGATCGCCACGATCATGTTGCTAACCCAGCGCGCTCAGGGAACCGAACAGACGCTGGTCGTGCTTGCCGCGATGGGCGCGGTGCTGTTGCTGACACTGGTTTCGCTGGTCGCGGCGGGTCCGCTTATGAGATTGCTCGGCACCAGGGTCGAGGCGGTCATCACCCGCTTGCTCGGCGTCCTGCTAGCCGCGCTGGCGGCGCAATACGTAATCGATGGTATAAAGGCGGTACTGCTATGAAACGTGCAATTCCCCTTGTAGCGGCGATGCCGCCATTGCGGCAAAAGCCAAGTCAAGCCCGTCGCAGGTCGCCACCGATGCCCCGATGACAGCGGAGCGCTGTATCGAGGAGAACAAGGGCCTGGGCACTGGCACCCGCAGCGAAGTGACCAAGGACTGCCTGATCGGCGCCTGCGATGCGGGCGACAAGAAATCCTGCAAGATGGTCGAAGGTTTCGCGCCCGATGAAGGCCAGCCGGTCGACGATCCACCGGTAGAAGAATAGGTCCAGCGCGAAGGAATTGCGCTATTGCAGCGTAACCCTGGGATCGTCGCTGTCGCGGCGGCCATAAAACTGCATCAGCTGAACCAGCAATTCGCACCGCGCGGCAAGGCCAGGTGCTTCAAGCAGGGCCTGCTTTGAGGCAATGTCGAACGGCACGATCTGGCTGGTCCCGTCGATCAGCGATTCGTCGTCGAGCCGGGTGACAGCCTCCCAATCGACCGAATAGCCCTGGCCGCTGGCAAAGCGACGCGCCTCGCGTTCAAATCCGGCGCGTTCGACCGGGGAGAGTGCCGGATATTCGTCCTCGTCCAGCAGCTCGGCCTCGATTTGCCGGAACGGAGTAGCGGCATCAAGCTCGCGAATCATCCGGAACCGGGCCTCGCCCTCCAGCACCAGGTTGAAGCGGCCATCATCGAGCGCCTCGACCTCGCCGATCTTGCCGAGGCAGCCGATCCGGTACAGCGGCGCGCCCTCATCGGCGCGTTGCGGCTGGATCATCCCGATTCGGCGGTCGCGCGCCAGGGCGTCCTTGACCAACGCACGGTAGCGCGGCTCAAAAATATGCAGCGGCAACTGCAGCCCCGGAAACAGGATTGCACCGGGCAAGGGGAAGATCGAGACGCGCATGGCCGCGCCGCTTTATCCGAACAGGATCAAAGAGAGCCGCCGGCGCTGGCTGGCCACCCACGGGTCTTCCAGCCCGACCGCTTCGAACATCTGCAGCAGCTTGGCCTTGGCGGCCCCCTCGTTCCACTCGCGGTCGGTTGCAATCATTGCCAGCAGCATGTCAGCGGCGGCCTCGCGGTCAGCTGCGGCAAAGGCAGCTTCGGCATAAGCCAGCTGACCATCTGGATTGTCCGGCGTTGCAGCAGCTTTCAGCCCGGCCAGCTCGCTGTCTTCGGGCCGGTTGCGGGCAAGATCGAGGACCGTTTGCGCGCGGGCGATCTCCGCATCGGTGGCCAGCTCGGGTGGCAGCGCGGTCAGTACGCCATCAGCCTGTTCAACCTCGCCAAGCGCGGCCATTGCCCGGATCAGCCCGCCGAATGCCGCGCCGCTGGTTTGGTCGATTTCGATTATCTGGGAAAAGATCGAAGCCGCGCGTTCTGCATCGCCGCCGGCCAGCACTTCCTCGCCCATTGCCAGTAGCGGGGCGATGTCCTGCGCCGGCGCGGCCCCGCCACTGATCGGCAGTTTGGCCAGCAGCTGATCCAGCATACCCTTCAACTGCGATTCGCTGCGCGCCTGGGTCAGATCGGCGACCGGCTGACCCTGAAAGATCGCATAGACCGTCGGGATCGAGCGGACCTGGAACTGGCCGGCAATGAACTGTTCCTCGTCGACATTGACCTTGGCCAGCACCACGCCCTTGTCCGCATAGTCGGCCGCGACTTTTTCCAGCACCGGGGTCAGTGCCTTGCATGGCCCGCACCATTCGGCCCAGAAATCGAGGATGACCAGACTGCCCATCGAGGGTTCGACCACGGTCTTGCGAAACCGGTCGACCGCCTTCTGTTCATCCAGATTTAGCCCCATGCTTGCCACGTAACCTACTCCATCAGCGCCACTGTCGGCGCCAATGTGGGCCTTTGTCGCCATTTGTGAAGGGATAATCGTTTCCTTGCACGTCGTGGCAATTTTCCCCTTGGCAAGCCGCAGGGCCGGTGCTAACCGCGCGCCTCACCCCGGCCCGGGGCACGAAACGTGCACGGGCCGCAAACGTTCGAGCGGGCGTAGCTCAGGGGTAGAGCACAACCTTGCCAAGGTTGGGGTCG
>CAZOSI010000023.1:0-24802 GCA_964582485.1 uncultured Novosphingobium sp. | reverse complement strand
TTCAGGCCGTTGCTGGCAAGGCATGTAGTGATGGCTCCACAACGATTTCGGGTGGGTTTGAGGGGGCGGCATTTGCAAGGTGCGAGGTTGTCGGACCCGATCACTTTCGCCTGACAATCGTCCCAGAAGACGCAAGGGTCACCAATTGTAGCGCCTGGTATGCCTTCCGGGCAGACACAAGCCAGAGCCGCAGGGTTGTGATCGAGCTGAGCTATGGCAAATGCGGGCATCGCTATCGCCCCAAGGTGCGCAGTTCTTCGACCGACTGGACTGTCTTGCCGGCCGAGGCAGTCAAGCTGGACTATTCCAAACGGAGGACTGATGGCGAAGGCAAGGCTGTTGCCGACGCCACGATTCTTTTATCGCTTCAATCCGGCGCCACTGCGGTCGCAGGACAACCCTTCCTGCTCCCGGGCGATTATTCGGCATGGCTGGATCAGCTTGCAAAATCCCCCGTTGTGACACGAAGCCTGCTTGGCCGTTCGCTCGAAGGGCGGCCCATCGAAATGATTGCAATTCGGGAGCCAGGATCAGCGCCTTCACGCCAGGTTGTTCTGACCGGGCGGCAACATCCTCCAGAAACCACCGGCGCCATCGCCATGCTGGCCTTTACCGAACGACTGCTGGAGAGCGATCAGCTCGCAGGAACCTACCGCGCCCGTTATTCGACGAGTGTCGTCCCCTTGCTCAATCCAGATGGCGTCGTTCACGGCAATTGGCGGCATAATATGGGCCAAACCGACCTCAACCGCGATTGGGGTCCTTTCGCCCAGCCAGAGACGCGGCTGATGCGCGATTTGCTGGCCCGGCTTGCTGGCAGTCCCGGGCAGCGGCTCAGGTTGTTTGTCGATTTCCACTCAACCCATTTTGACACCGTCTACACCCTGTCCAATGATCAGGTAACTGACCCGGCAGGCTTTACGGAAAAGTGGATGGCAGCATACCAGGCCTTGCTCCCCGAACAGAAAGTGCGGGTCCAACCGGGGTATAATGCAAAACTGCCTACCGCAAAGACTTGGGTCTACCAGACTTACCGGGTGCCGACCGCAACTTACGAGATCGGTGACGAGACCGACCCTGTCCAGATTCGACGCAGCGCCCGCGCCGCAGCCGAGGCGATGATGGCAACGCTCTTGGCAAGCGATGATTAGGATAACGACACTCTGTGCTCTGGCTCTGCTGACCAGCGCCGCATCCCCCCGGCCAAAACCTGCCTATGACATCCTGATCGTTCATGGTCAGGTCTATGATGGCGATGGGCGCCTCCTTGTTGAAGCCGAAGTTGCCATCAAAGACGGCAGGATCGTGGCTGTCGGTGAAGGGCTATCACTGCACAAGGCCGCGCGCCGCACGATCGACGCAGCAGGCATGATTGTCGCACCCGGCTTCATCGATCCCCACACCCATGCCGAATGCGATCTGACCGCCGCCGATCCTGCGCGGCGAGCGAACCTGGCCTGGGCATTCCAGGGTGTGACGACGGTTGTTGTTGGCAACGATGGCGATGGGCTGGCCCAGACTTCGACCGTGGCTCGACCAACCGGAACCAATTATGCTGTTTTAAGCGGCTTTGGCAGGATCCGCCGCCAGGTGATGGGAGACGCAAATCGTCCCGCCGATGCAGTGCAACTGACCAGGATGCGCGCGGCAGTCCGGCGCGACATGTGTGCTGGCGCCTTGGGATTTTCCGCCGGCCTCTACTATGCTCCGCAAAGCTTTGCCTCGACGCGCGAAGTGATCGCGCTGGCCGAGGTCGCGGGAGCAATGGGCGGTTACTACGATACGCATTTGCGTGACGAAGGTAGATTCACAATCGGTGTCGATGCTGCACTGGACGAGGCACTCGAAATCTCCCGTGTAGCAAAGTTGCCCTTGCATATCGCCCATATCAAGGCGCTTGGCCCGGCAGTCTGGGGCCAGAGCAGTTCGATGATTGCTAAGATCGAAAGGGCCCGGGCGGCGGGGCAGCGCGTCACCGCCGACCAGTATCCCTGGGATGCGTCGGGAACGCGAATTTCCACCGCGCTGCTTCCTCGCAGCGCGGTGGATGGCGGACTGGAGGCACTTCGGGGCAGACTAGCCGACCCCAATCAGGCCAAAGAGATCGAACACGGGATTGACAGCAGCATTACCAATCGCGGCGGCGCTGATCGACTGCTCATTACCGGCTCGTCCGGCAACGTAGGGGCAATATCCGGCAAGACCCTGGCCCAGTTGGCGAAAGAGCGCGGAATGACGCCTGCCCAGACGGCGATCGAGATCCTGCGAGGCGGTGACGCCAGCCTGGCTTCCTTCAACATGAGCGCTGCCGACATCGATGCCTTTGCCTATCGCGACTGGGTGGTCACGGGTTCCGACGGCAGCACCGGGCATCCACGCATGTTTGCCTCCTTTCCGAAAGCCTGGGACGATCTGGTTCGCCACGGCAAGATGGAGATTGGGCGCTTCATTGCCCGCAGCAGCGGCAATACGGCCCAGGCGATAGGCCTCGAAGGGCGCGGCTTCCTGCGTGTCGGCATGGCTGCCGATATCGTGATCCTCGATCCGGCGCGCTTTGGTCCCAGGGCAACCTATGTCCAGCCGACCGTCCAGTCAGTTGGCGTGCAGACGTTGCTGGTTGCTGGAGTGGCCGTTGTCGAAAATGGGAAATATACCGGCAACCTGCCCGGCCAGAGACTGCGCAAGGCACCCAAGGGCACGGCTTGCGGCACGCAAGGACATTAGGTTCGCAAGTTCCTAGCCAGGACAGCCGAACTGTTCGGCCAGTACCTGGGCCGAACCCAGCGCCAGTGTCCAACCCAGCATGCCGTGTCCGATGTTTACCGCCAGCGACGGTGCAAGCATCCTGGTTATGGGCAAGGAGTTCGGCGTGACTGGCCGGAGGCCAGACCAGGCATCGCCGATAGAGGAGTAGTCTGCGGCGTTCGGAAGCGCGCCTTCGGCCAGATCTTTCAAGACTTCAATCCGGCGTGGATCGCATCGGCTGTCACTTTCGCCAAGTTCCGCGAGGCCTGCAACGAGCATCCGATTGCCGGTGTTCGTGAAGACAATCCGGCGTTCGGGATCGGTAATTGAAATGGAAGGCGACTGATCACCAAATGGCGCCGTGAACGAATAGCCCTTCATGGGCGCGAGCGGCTGGCGAAAGCCGATCGGAGCCAACAGGTCATTGCCGCGCGATCCGCTCGCAACGACAACGCGAGCGGCGCGTATCTCTTCTCCAACATCCAGCACCGCAACCGCATGGTCCTTCGCCAACCTAAGGTTGACAACGCTGCAGTCAGGAGTGAATTCCACCCCGAAACGGGTCCGAGCCAGCTTCAGCAGCTCGACCGCGAAAAGGCGGCAATTGCCAACATCGTCGCCTGCTGAATGGATCGCTCCGGCAAGATCGCCGGAAATTGTTGAAAGCGAAGGCTCAAGCTCGATCGCTTCGGCCGGTTGGCACGCACGGACATTGGCACCATGAGAATTCTTCAACGCCATGATTTCCTGAGCGCGGGCGAAGCCTTTGGCGCTCCGGTAAATCACCATCTTGCCCGCGGACCGGTACTCAAAATCAAGCGGATGACAGGCTGTCAACATTGCCATGGCCTGCGCCGAGCGCTGGGCCAGCTCAAGGCTGGCCAAGGTGTTGGCCCGAAAACGAGTTTCGCGGCAATTTCCTGCAAAGCGCAGGAGCCAGCTCAGAAACGATGGCTCGGGCGACAATTTCAACCGAAGCGACGGGTCACACCCAAGCAGGACTTTTGGAAAGTGCGCAAGCGTTTCGGGCGAAGCCAATGCGTTGGTGTAGCTATAGCTTAGTTGTCGGCCATTGCCGAACGACGCGTCCAGGCCTGGAGCTGCAAGACTGTCAACGACCCGCACGCGCCAGCCTTGCTCAGCCAAGGCATAGGCACTGGTAACACCAATGATTCCTCCCCCGACGATCAAGACAGAACGGCTGCAGCTCATGTTCACGGAGATGGGTCAACGAAGACCTTCAAACCAGAACATTTTCCGCCAGGTGCCATAGACCCTGGTTATGGTTTCTCATGGCACTGGGTGAGACTATCTAGCGGTGGCCTAACGATACGCCCCTGTTGGCAGGTTTTCGGTTGGCTGCGAGAGTGGTTATGCCCTGGGGCTATGCCCTTCGCGCGTCATAGAAATTGCTCACGGCGCCGGGAGCAGGTCAACCGCTTGTCGGTATCTGACCGCAAAAAGGGGCCGTAAATGACCAGCTCGCCACCGCTTTCACCCGTTCGGATTGCTGGCCGGCTGGCCTTCGCGTCTGGACAGTTGCCGCGCGGCGCGGATGGCAGGATTGTTGAAGGCAACGCGATCGAACAGGTCCGTCAGTCGCTCGAAAATCTCCAGTCTGCACTGGGCTCGGCGGGGCTCACTCTCCGGAACGTGGTCAAGGTAACGGTGTGGCTGACAGACCCCAACCACATGGCCGATTTCAACGCAGTCTATCGCGAATATTTCAGCGAACCCTTTCCTGCTCGCTCTGTCGTTATCTCGGGTTTGGTTGCGCCTGGGGCAGTGGTTGAAATCGAAGCCCTCGCAGAGCTGCCTGAACATACAGATTGAACATCGATCACTCTAGCGAACCGATCGCCAGCAAACTCGACAAGGAATTGCACATGCAAGCTACTGCGCCACAATCAGCATTCGGCTGGTTGATTCATGTGCTGAGCAGACATCTGACCAAATGCATCATGGGCGGCATGCTGCTGGGCATCGTAATGGGCTGGCTGGTCAACCAGGGCCTGCTGGCCGGGGTTATGGCCACAGAGCACTGGACCCGCAGTTTCGAGATGCTGTCCACGATCTTTCTCAACCTGATCAAGATGCTGGTCGCGCCGCTGGTACTGGCGACGATCATTTCCGGTCTCGCACACATGAATGACAGCGCTGCTGTTGGACGGATCGGGTTCAGGGCGATTGTCTGGTTCATCATCGCCAGTCTGATCTCGATCAGCCTGGGGCTGGTGATGGTCAATCTGTTCCAACCGGGCGTGGGAGTTGATCTGACTGCGCATGCAAAGGCGGTAGGCGAGGTCAAGAAGCTCGACCTGTTCGAATTCATCGAACACATCTTTCCCAAGAACATCATCACCGCAATGGGTGAGAACAATGTGTTGCAGGTGCTGGTCTTTTCGCTGTTCGCGGGCGTCGGCCTGACCGCGATTGGCGAGAAGGGCAAGCCGCTGGTCCGTGCGGCTGAAGCGCTGGCCGAACTGATGCTGCAAGTCACCGGTTATGTGATGCGTTTTGCACCGTTCGCGGTGTTTGGCGCGCTGGCCAAAGTGGTTGCCGAAAACGGGCTTGGCATTCTGGGCACCTATGCCCAGCTTCTCGGCGAGTTTTATCTCAGCCTCGCTTTGCTGTGGATTTTGTTGCTGGGGATCGCCTGGCTGTTCCTGCGAGAACGCGCGCTGATGCTGGTGCGCTATGTCCGCGAGCCGATCATGATCGCCTTTTCGACCGCATCGAGCGAGGCGGCGATGCCCAAGTTGTTTGAGCAGCTCGACCGGTTCGGCGTGCCACGCCGCATCTCAGGTCTGATGGTGCCGCTGGGTTACAGCTTCAACCTCGATGGCTCGATGATGTACGCCAGCTTCGCGACGATCTTCATCGCCCAAGCCTATGGCTACGACCTGTCGATCACTACGCAGATCTTGATCCTGCTGACTCTGATGATCAGTTCCAAAGGGATCGCCGCCGTGCCGCGTGCCAGCCTGGTGGTGATCGCCGCAACGTTGGCGATGTTCGACTTGCCGGTCGAAGGGATTGCTCTGGTGTTGGCAATCGACCAGTTCCTCGACATGGGCCGCACCGCGACCAATGTGCTGGGCAATGCTGTCGCCACCTCGGTGATCACAAAGTGGGAAGGCATGCTGCAGCCGCCTTTCGATCCCGATCAGGAAGACCCCCACGCACCTTCGCAAACGCCCGAGCAAGGCAAGAAGGGACTACATCTGGATCCGCAGGCCTAGCTACTGTGACAACGACATCAGGGCAAAAGGGACATCGATGCGGCCCACCGAAGTGACGGCACGGTCGCAATAGGGCAGTCTCGGAAGCACCGAATCGGAGGATCGAATTTGCCCCAATATTCAATACGACGATTGCTAGGCTCGGCGATGATTGCCGCAGCGCTCTTCTCCGCTGCAGCAATTGCCTCGAACACGGAATCTCCCGGCATCTCGGGCCTGGTCGTCGACGATGATGGAAAAGTGCTCGAAAATGCCGATGTCTGGATCAACGGTCGAACTTTGCATTCAAATCGCAAAGGCCAGTTTGAGCTAGGCAGTATCCCGGACAAGGTCATTGATGTCCGGGTTGAGCGCAAAGGCTACTATCCGGCAAGGCACGTCTTTTCGGTTACAGAGCTGCGGATTTCTCGCAATCGCTTGATCCTTCCCTCGATCCCTTTGGTTGAAAGGGTGCCTGGCAGGGTGCTGTTCGTATTTGGTGGCGACGTGATGGTCGGTCGCCGATTTGAAGTGCCTTCGTTCGGTGAAGCACCAGTTGTCCGCAGCGGCCATCGACTTGAAGATATCCGGCGCCTGTTCGAGCCAATCAGTTGGGATCTGTCGAACGCCGATTTCACCAGCGTCAATCTTGAAACCGTTGTTTCGCGGTCCCCCAAGGAATCCCCGCCGCCAAAAAGCGTGACGTTCTTCTCGCCACCCGAACTTGTAGATGCCTTGAAATGGGCCGGAGTTGACTATGTTACCCTAGGGAACAACCACAGCTACGATTACCTCGCGGGCGGAATCTCTGACACGCAGGCCGAGCTTGGCCGCGTCGGCTTGCCCTGGTCTGGTGCCGGTCGAAACGAGGCCGAGGCGACGAAACCCTACGTGGCCGAACTACAGGGCACGCGCTATTCGCTGCATGGATTTGTCGGCTGGAAGGGTACCGTTACCCCGCATCAGGCTGCGGAAGGCGAAAAGGGCGGCGCGGCCCTGGCAAGCGCCGATACCATCGCTTCAGCACTCGACGCCGATGCGGCCAGCGGCCAAACGGGCATTGTGCAATTTCACGATGGGACCGAATACAGCGACGCCCCAACCGAACGCGTCAGACAGAATGTCGATCAGGCACTTGGTCATGGTGCATCCCTTGTGATTAATCATCACCCGCATGTCGCCCAGGGCTTCGCGCTGAAGGATGGCCGACTGGTGGCATATTCCATAGGCAATCTCCTGTTTGACCAAGATTTCTATGAGACTCAGGCTTCGATGTTACTCAAGGTATGGATGGACGGAAGCAAGTTTCACCGCGCCGAGATTGTCCCGCTTCACATCCGCAACTATCAGCCGATTCCGGCGCTCGGCACCATCAGGTCGGGATTGCTTGAGAGGCTGACTCGCCTGTCCGCAGTTAACGGCGTTTCGATTGGTCAGGTCGCGGGGCATGGAGTAAACTGGGCTTCAGCGCAGGGGAACAAGCGATTCCCTGGGCCCGGTCTGGTTGAGCGAACTGCTGGCGGCCGTGGTTCGGAACACGATCTCTGGCTGCGGGGCGATTTTGAAAGCGTTGCTGCTGGCAACGAACCGGAACGCAGCTGGCAGGTTGGTAGTGCCGCTCAATCTTTGCGTTGGACCGGGCAGGGCTCGGGCTATGCACTCTCGGTCAAGCCGAACCCGCCAGACTTGCCTTTGGTCATCGAACAAAAGACCTTCATTCGGAATTACACGGCAAAGCCCTTGTCATTCGCCGTGCGGGCCAAGTCGGGATGCCGTGCGGTCCTGACGGTACAGGTCCAGTTTCGCGGTGAGCGGAAAGCTGGCGAGCAAGGCATTAAGGATAGCGACTGGGTAACTGCCGGCAGTCAGCTTCTGACGCAAGATCGCTGGTCAGATGTTCGCTTCGAGCTGCCAAGGCAAGGCGATATCGGCAAGGGGTTTCGTGTGCGGCTGCGCCGGGGAGTACAGGGGAACTGCATCGAGCCAATGATGCTCGACGACATTCGGCTCCTGCTAGCGGAAGCTTGATGGTCGGTTCACCGCGTCTGGTTCTTAGCCCGCAAACGACTGACCTGTCTCCTCATGCGCCGGTTGGCTGCATCTCCATCGGCTGGGATTTTCATCTATTCGTGCAAAATTCAGGGAAGGCATCGCAACTCGTTGAGCAGCTGGTTCACAGGCACACCCTACGCAGTGGACTGCCAGAAATAACTGATCTATTGCAATAGCATACCTCCAATCCGGGCGTTAGTGTCAAACTGATTTGAGCGCAAAGTGCGATTTGAATTTGTGCGCATGTTCCAGCTATGGATCTGATAATATGTTTTATTATTGAACGATGCATCCACGAAGTGTGATTTGTCGGTTTTCAGGTCTGTGCGAGCTGATCGTTGTTCGGAGACTTGTGGTTTGAGGTTGCGGAGAGCGCCAGATCAGGTCTCTGCGCTGTCTGTGTGGAAGCAGAATGCAGCCCAATCGGCCATCATATCGCGGCGCTTGTCGAGGTAATTGGTGCGCCGATAGGCGGCCTGAACTTTGTTCGCTACGGTGTGCGCCAGTGCGGCTTCGGCGACCTCGCCTGGGTAGCTGGTCTGCTCTGCCGTCCAGTCCCGGAAGGCCGAACGGAAGCCGTGGACCGTGAACGGCAGCTCAGAGTAGCGCAGGATCTTGAGCAATGTCATGTCGGACAATGGACGACGCACATTACGTCCCGGGAAGATCAAGTTGCTGCACGGGGCATGGAACTGCCTGGAGCGCTCCAGTACGTCGATCACGGCGGCGGATAGGGGGACGACATGTTCTTTGCCGACCTTCATTCTAGAGGCCGGAATGGTCCATAGCTTGGCCTCCAGATCGAACTCATTCCACTTGGCTCCGCGAACCTCTCCAGACCTTGCGGCGGTCAGGATCAGGAACTCCAGAGCCAGCCGTGGGACACTCAATCGTGCATGCAGATGCGCCATGAACGCGGGCACCTCATCGTACGGCATCGCGGCGAAGTGACCGTCTTTCCTGGGCTGCCTTGGCAGGACCCGACTGACCGAACGCATCGGCGCTTCGGTGGGTCGCATGCCGCTGGCATATGCCCAGTCCAGCACCACCCCGATCCGCTGCTTGACCCGCCTCGCAGTCTCCGGCTTGTCCAGCCAGATCGGTAGCAGCACCTCTCGAATCAGCGGGCCTTCGATATCGTTGACCAGGCGCTCGCCGAGCAGCGGGAATGCGTAGCTCTCCAGCGTGGTGATCCACTGGTCCTGATGTTTGCCGTTCTTCCAGCTCGCTTTCTGTTCGGCATGGACTCTCAAAGCTGCTGCCTTGAAGGTCAGGATCTCCAGCTTGCGACGTTTGCGCTCGGCCACGGGATCGATCCCGCGCTGGATGTCTCGACGCAGTTCGAAGGCCGCATCGCGGGCTTCCTTCAACGAAACCAGCGCCAGCGAACCGAGTCCGATATCGCGCCGCCTGCCATTCACGGTAGCGCGGAGCTGCCAGTTGCCCTTATTCGGTCCCGTCAGTTCCAGGAACAGGCCGTCACCATCGTTGTAACGCCCGGGTTCCTTGAGATTTCGAATCTGCAGTGGCGTGAGCCGGCCCATGATCGATCATCCTGTCCTGCCCCCACAATCTCCCCCACACTCCAAGCCGGATTTGGGGAGATTACTGAGAACAATATAAGAACATAGAAAACGCAATCAAGCCCCAAAAGCCTCAGAAATCTGCGACTTCCCGGGATCAATCGGGCTTTCCTGGGATGATATAGATGGCGGACAGGGTGGGATTCGAACCCACGGTGAGCTTGCACCCACGGCGGTTTTCAAGACCGCTGCCTTAAACCACTCGGCCACCTGTCCTTGCCACGCGCCGCTAGCGGCAAAATGAGCGATTGTCACGCCCTGAGCATTTCCCGAATCGATTGCCCTGTGGCAAGGTCTGCAGATGGAATTTCTGCGCAAGATCAGACTGGCGACCCCTCTCGGCCTGACCGTTGCGCTACTTTCAGCGCCGCCGACGATACTAACCGCGCAAGATGTGGCGGTTCCGGTGGTTCAGCAGTTGCCCTCGTCTTCTGATCCGGCGCAGGGCTTTCAGGGCTATCTTCAATTGGTCGGTGCCAAGGCACGCGGACAAGGGGTGAGCCAGCGGGCAATCGATTCGATCACCGCCGGCCTTACCTACAATCCGCGGGTGGTCTCGCTCGATCGGGCACAGCCAGGATCGACCCCGGGGTCGCCTCCCGCGTTCTGGAATTACTATGCCCGCCATATCGGGGCAGAGCGGATCAATCTGGGCCGCACCGCGCTGGCCGACAACGCCGGCCTGGTCGGCCAGGCCGAGGCGCAATACGGTGTGCCGCGCAAGATGATCATTGCGATCTGGGGAAAGGAAACCTTCTACGGCCGGATCAAGGGAGACTTTGATTTGGCCCGGTCGCTGGCGACCTTGGCCTACGAAGGACGCCGCCGTGAACTGTTCGAAGGCGAGCTGATTGCCTTGATGAAGATGACCGATCGTGGCGTCCCGCGCGGCCGGATGCTGGGTAGCTGGGCCGGAGCTTTCGGCAATCCGCAATTCCTGCCATCGGTCTATCTGCGGGTGGCGCGCGATGGCGATGGCGATGGTGATGCCGATATCTGGAACAGCCGCGCCGATACTTTCGCCTCGATCGCCAATTACTTCAAGGACGCGGGCTGGCGGCCCGGTGAGCCGTGGGGCGTGCGCGCCAGCGCCCCGGATTCGCTTGATCGCAGCTTGCTCACAAACCGGCTCGAATCGCCAAGCTGCCCGGCGGTTCACAACCGCCATTCGGTTTGGAAGACCGTGGGTGAGTGGCGCGCGCTGGGTGTGACGCCTCAGGCCGAAATCGCAGATTCGACCATGGCTGTGCTGTTTGAACCTGACGGTGCTGGAAAAGGTACCTTCCTGTTAACCGGGAATTATCGCGTTATCCTGCAATATAACTGCTCGAACTACTACGCACTGTCCGTGGGGTTGCTTGCAGATGAGATTTCGCGTTGAAAAAAGCCTGCCGCTTGCGGCGCTGACCTTGCTGGCCGCTTGCGGCGGTGGAGGCGATCGCCCGCAGAGTCTGGCACAGGTGCCGGCCAACGGCCCGGCTTCGGACTATCCGATGGTGCTCGGTCCGGCCTTCACGGTCGACGGTGAGACCTTTATCCCGGTCGACAAGATGAATTACGATGCGGTTGGCCACGCCGTGGTCGGCATGGACGGGGGAACAACCGTTTCCGCCGCGCACCGAACCCTGCCGCTGCCCAGCTATATCGAGGTAACCGCGATCGATTCCGGCAAGACCATAGTTGTTCGGGTCGAACGGCGCGGCCCCATGAGCGGCAAGAGCCTGATCGAGCTTTCGCCAGGAGCAGCCGCTCAGCTTGGTGTGGTCGGACGGAGCAATGCCCCGGTCCGGGTGCGCCGGGTCAACCCGGCTGAGCCTGATCGCTCTGCCTTGCGCTCGGGCATACCGGCTTCGGCACGAATGGACACGCCCAAATCGCTCCTCGCCGTGCTGCAACGCAAGCTGGATCAGCAGGAAGGTGTGATCACCCGCGAACCCGGGAGCGAGCCGGAAGCCGCTGTTGCCGCCAGTCTGCCGCCCAAGCCTGAAACCAAGGGGCGGGCAAAGCCGACAGCCAAACCAAAGCAGCCCGCCGCCACTGCTGCCGTAGCCGTTGATGCACCGACGCCAGCCAAAACAGCACCCGCTCAGGCGAGTGGTGCAAAAGGCAAATTTCACGTGCAGGTCGGCGCATTCTCAAACAAGGCCAATGCTGACAGCGCTGCGCGGAAATCCGGCGGAGCGGCGATAGCGGTCGGCAAGCTCTGGCGGGTCCGCGTTGGTCCCTTTTCCAGCGAAGGCGATGCCAAGGCTGCCTTGGCCAAGGCGCGCGGCGCAGGCTATAGCGACGCGCGAATCCAGCACGCCGACTGACGTCTAACCCCGTTGCTCGGCACTGGCCGATTGATGGGGACTGGCTTTGAAACGAACGCTTTGCGTGCTGCTGCTGGCACTTGCTGCAGCCTCCGCGCGCGCGGGTGAGCCGCGACCGCCTGAACCTCAACAAGCCCCGATCGCACTGTTGGTCGATCTGTCCGCCGGGCAGACTCTGTTTGCACGCGGCGCTGACCAGCGCTTTCTCCCGGCATCGATGACCAAGGCGATGACGGCGCTGGTTGCTTTTGACCTGATCCGGGCAGGCAAGCTGCGCGAGAACGCGGTATTTGCCGTGGAAACGAAAACCGCTGCGCGCTGGTCGGGCAAGGGCACCTCGCTGTGGCTCAAGCCGAACGAGCAGGTTCGGGTATCTGATCTGCTGGCCGGTACGGCAACGGCCAGCGCGAATGACGCCGCAGTGGTGCTGGCTGAGGGCGCACTGGGCAGCGAGGCTAAATGGCTGGCGGCGATGAACGCCCGCGCCAAGGCGTTGGGGATGACTGGCAGCCACTTCGCCAGCGCCAACGGCCTGCCTGATGGAGGCAAGACCTATGTCACCGCGCGCGACATGGTGCGTCTGGCCCAGGCGCTGATCACCGAACATCCTGAGCTCTATCACCGCTATTTCGGCCACCGCGCCTTCCGCTGGCGCGGGCAGGAACTGGTCAGCCGCAATCCCTTTGCCGGGATCCTGCCGGGAGCGGATGGGATCAAGACCGGGCACACCCGCGAAGCTGGTTTTACCTTTCTTGGCGCGGTGGAGCGGCAAGGGCGGCGGCTGGTGCTGGTAGTCGGCAAGGTCCCCAACGAAGCTGTCCGTGCGCAAGCCTCGCGCGATCTGGCCGAATGGGGCTATTCCGCTTGGGATAGTCGCCCGTTCCTAACCCCGGGCTTTGTGGTTGGTGCCGTCAAGGTGCAGGATGGGCAAGCCCGCGAGGTGCCCGTCACCATCGCTCGACCGTTTACGATCGCGGTGCCGAAGGGCTCAAACCCCAAAATCACCGCGCGGATCGTCTATGACGGACCGATCCGGGCTCCGATTGCCAAGGGCGCACTGGTCGGCGGGCTCGAGGTTTCGATCGAAGGGCAGCCGGTTCATTACCTGCCGCTGATGTCGACAAGCGCGGTCGGCAAGGCCGGGCCAATCGACAGGCTGGTCAATGCCCTGCTAGGGCTGCTTGCATGACGCAGGGGAAGTTCATTGCCTTCGAAGGCGGGGAAGGGGCGGGCAAGAGCACCCAGGCCCGCATGCTCTCCGCTGCGCTGGAGGCGCGCGGGATCGCATGCGTCGTCACGCGCGAACCCGGCGGTACGCTCGGCGCCGAGGCGATCCGCGCGCTGCTGCTCGGGACCGAAGGGGAGGGCTGGCATCCGCGCGCCGAAGCGTTGCTTTTTGCCGCAGCTCGCTCCGATCATGTCGAGCGCTTGATCCGCCCGGCCGTTGCCGCTGGGAAATGGGTGATCTGCGATCGGTTCGTCGATTCGAGCCGGGCCTATCAGGGCGGGGGTGGAGGCCTTTCCGATGCCGATCTGTGCGAGTTGCACCGGATCGGGAGCGAGGGCCTGCTACCCGACATGACCCTGCTGGTCGAAGTCTCGCCCGAAGTGGCGCGCGAACGGGCGGCGCTGCGCGATGTTGACGGAGCCGACCGGATCGGCGGACGCGACGAAGCCTATCACGCCAAGGTCGCTGCTGCCTTCGCGCGGATTGCCGAGGCTGAGCCAGCGCGATTTGCCCGGATCGATGGAAACGGCAGTGCCGAAGCGGTCCATCAGGCCGTTCTGACCGCTTTGACACCGGTGCTGGCACAGCTGTGACAGACCTGATCGGCCACGATCCAGCCTGGCGCGAGTTTCGCGCCGCCATGGCCAGCCCGCGGATGCACCATGCCTGGATGCTGACCGGACTCAAGGGGCTGGGCAAGGGACTGTTCGCTCGCGCGGCGGCGGCCGAGCTGGTGCGTGAGCCGGGCATGCAGCAGCCCCCGGTCGAGGCCCATCCCGATATCCTGATTCCCGAGCATCCGCCCGAGAACAAAGAAGAGGCCAAGAAACGCGATGATGGCGGTGAATACCGCCGTAAGCGCTCAATCCCGATTGACGAAATCCGCGCGCTGACCAACCGGCTGCACACCCGCCCGACACTGGGATCGCGCCGCGTGGTGATCATCGATCCGGCCGACGATCTGGAGCGCAACGCCGCCAACGCGCTGCTCAAGGCGCTGGAAGAGCCGCCCATCGGGACCTTCTTCCTGCTCGTCACGCACCGCCCCGGACGGCTCTTGCCTACGATCCGTTCGCGCTGCCGGGTGCTGCGGTTCACTCCACTGGAGAATGGCGCGATCGACCGGATTCTGTGCGATATCGCCCCCCAGGCCGATGCGGCAGCGCGGGCAGCAGCCGTGGCTGCGGCCGAGGGATCGCCGGGCGCGGCGCTGGAATTCGTCGCGCAGGACCTCGGCAAGCTCCACCAGCTGATGGTGCGTCTGATTGCAGAGGGCGACGAACATTTCGCGCTGCGCGGCGCGCTGGCCGAGGAAATCGGCGCACGGCCCGATCGCGAGCGGCAGCAGGCTGCGGTCGATCTCGCCCGGGCAGTGGTCGCTGCTGAACTGGGCAAGGGCGACGGCGCGCGCAACCAACGGGTGATCGCGGTTCATGGCGAGCTAGTTCGCCTGGCTGCACAGATGCCGACCTACAATTTCGATCCAGCCCTCGCCGTGATGGAAATCGGAGCCTTGCTGGCCTCGCTCGCCATGCCTAGAGAGGCCGCCTGATCCCGCGAATTGAAAGACAAAACCCGGCCATGGCCGAACCATTCTATATCACAACCGCCATTTCCTACCCCAATGGCAAACCACACATTGGCCACGCCTATGAGGCGATAGCCGCCGATGTGATCGCCCGGTTCCAGCGGCAGATGGGCCGCGACGTGCGGTTCCAGACCGGCACCGACGAGCACGGCCTGAAGATGGCCCAGAAGGCCCGCGACCTGGGAATTACGCCAGCTCAGCTTGCTGGTGAAATGTCGCAATATTTCATCGATATGTGCGATGGTCTTGATGTCTCCTATGATGTTTTCCAGCGCACCACCGAACCGCGCCATCATGCCGCAACGCAAGAACTGTGGCGGCGGATGGAAGCCAATGGCGATCTCTATCTTGATCGCTATGAAGGCTGGTATTCGGTCCGAGACGAAGCCTACTACGATGAGAGTGAACTGGTGGCCGGGGAGGGGGGCGAAAAGCTTTCTCCGCAAGGTACGCCGGTGGAATGGACGGTAGAGGAAAGCTGGTTTTTCCGACTGTCTGCTTATCAGGACAAATTGCTGGAATTGCTGGAGAGCCCCGGCTTTCTTCGCCCGGAGAGCCGTCGCAACGAAATGATCGGCTTCGTCAAATCGGGGCTGCGCGACCTGTCGATCTCTCGCACCAGTTTCGATTGGGGGGTCAAGGTTCCGGGGAGCGAGAACCATGTAATGTACGTCTGGGTCGATGCCTTGACCAACTACATCACCGGCCTGGGTTTTCCTGACGAAACAGGTGATTACGCGAAGTACTGGCCGGCCGATCTGCATCTGATCGGCAAGGATATCGTGCGATTCCACACGATCTATTGGCCGGCTTTCCTGATGAGCGCCGGCCTGGCTTTGCCGAAGCAGGTGTTCGGTCACGGTTTCCTGCTGAATCGCGGGCAGAAGGAATCGAAGTCGCTGGGCAACGTCACCGATCCGATCGCGCTGGCCGGGCAGTTCGGGGTCGACAGCCTGCGCTATTTCCTGATGCGCGAAGTGGCCTTCGGGCAGGACGGGTCCTATTCGCCCGAAGCAATCGTCACCCGCTGCAATGCCGAACTGGCCAACAGTTTCGGCAATCTGGCGCAGCGCACGCTTTCGCAAATCTTCAAGAACTGCGATGCCTATCTCCCTGAAATTTCGGGGCATACCCCCGAAGATCTGGAGCTGTTCGCGACGGTCAACGAGTCGGTCACCAAGCACGTACCCGAATGCTTTGAAGCGCTGGAATTTTCGGTCGGCCTCGAACACTGGATGGCGGCGATCTTTGCCTGCAACCAGTATGTTGACGCCCAGGCACCCTGGACCCTGCGCAAGACCGATCCGGCCCGGATGCAGACGGTACTGGCCACGCTCTACATTGCGATCGCCCAGCTCGCGGTGGCGGTGATCCCGGTAATCCCGGCCAGCGCGGCAAAGCTGCTCGATCAAATGGGTATCCCACCGGAATTGCGCGATTATCAGGCGATTCAGTCGCACTGGTATTCACCGCTGGCGGAATCCGATTTCCGGCTTGAACAGCCCGTCGGTGTGTTCCCGCGGCTCGAGTTGCCGGCCGAGGACGCCTGATGCTGATCGATTCCCACTGCCACCTTGAATACAAGGGGTTGGTCGAGAACCAGCAGGCCGTGCTGGCGCGGGCGCGGCAGGCCGGGGTGGGGGGCTTCCTCTCGATCTCGACCCGCCAGCGCGAGTGGAATCAGGTGATCGCCACGGCAGAGCGTGAAAGCGATGTCTGGGCCAGCGTCGGGATTCACCCGCACGAAGCCGACGGGCATGCCGACATGGGCGAGGCCGCCTTGCTCGAGGCGGCGGCGCACCCCCGGGTGATCGCCATCGGCGAAACCGGGCTCGACTACTATTACGACCATTCCGACCGGGAGACGCAGAAGGCGCTGTTCCGGCGCCATATTTCGGTGGCGCGGGAAACTGGCCTGCCGCTGATCGTCCATACCCGCGATGCCGAAGAAGATACCTTTGCAATCCTGGCTGAAGAGAAGGAGCAGGGGGCTTACCCCGCGCTGATCCACTGTTTCACCGCCTCGGAAGATTTTGCCCGCAAGGTTCTTGGTCTGGGATTAACCATATCGTTGTCTGGCATCGTTACATTCAAGAATGCCAAGGATTTGCAGGCAATTGCTGCAGAGCTGCCTGAAGACCGTATCCTTGTCGAAACCGACGCGCCGTTCCTGGCGCCGGTGCCGCATCGCGGCCAGGTCTGCGAGCCGGCCTTTACCGCCGATACCGCGCGGTTCGTGTCAGCCTTGCGTGACACCACGCCCGAAGCGCTGGCCGAAGCAACCACCCGCAACTTTTTCAAGCTGTTCGGAAAAGCCGCGTGAAGCTGCTGGTTCTGGGTTGCGGAACCAGCACCGGGGTGCCGCGGATCGGCAATGACTGGGGCGCCTGCGATCCTGATGAGCCGCGCAACCGTCGCAGCCGGGTGTCGATCCTAGTCGAGAGCAATGATGGCAGTCGGCTGCTGGTCGATACCTCGCCAGATCTGCGCAACCAATTCCTGGCCAACGGGATCGACCGGATCGACGCGGTGTTCTGGACCCACGACCATGCCGATCACTGCCACGGCATCGATGATCTGCGGGTGCTGCGCTATGGCCGCGCTGGGCCGATCCCGGCCTATGCCGATGATGAAACCGTCCGGCGGCTGCGCCAGCGGTTCGGCTATGTCTTTGCCGGTCAGGACGGCTATCCAACGTTGGTGGCGCTCGACAGCCTCGACCGTGTGCGGATGTGTGCCGGAATTGGCGTACGGCATTGCCCGATGCCACACGCGCCATCCATGGGAAGCACCGCTTTTCGGTTTGATTGTGACGGTAAATCGGTGGGTTACGCGGTAGACTTCAACGCGATTACGCGGGAGATGATCGATCTTTTGCACGGAGTTGATGTTCTCGCGGTTGATTGTCTGCGGCGCGATCCACATCCAACCCACGCGCACCTGGCAAAGTCGCTTGAACTGATCGAGGCTGTCGGCGCCGGAACCGGGATACTGACACATCTCGACAAGTCGCTCGATTATGCCTCATTGCAGGCTGAGGTTCCGGCGCATGTGATGGTCGGCTATGATGGCCTGGAAGTTGAGGCATGATCATGAACATGAGTACTGGAGACACCATCGCGGCGATCATCGGCGGTTTAATGGTTCTGGCGCTTAATCTCTATGCATTCCGCGCTGATTCCGCTGACGCCGGTCATGGGAGGAAGCAGAAGTTGCAGATGCTGGCGATCTGGGTGACGATTTTTGTCGGTTTGACCCTTGCGATAGGGTTGATCCGCACCTGAGTGGGCCTTCCCGGCCGCTGACTTATTTAACATAATATATATTATCAATTTCAAATGACCAAAACAGCCATATCCCCTCTCGAGCGCCTCCTCTCAATAATGGAGCGTCTACGTGATCCGCAGCGCGGCTGTGAATGGGACTGTGCGCAAACCTTTGCGACGATCGCGCCCTATACGATCGAGGAAGCCTACGAAGTCGCTGACGCGATCGCGCGAGCGGATCTGGCGGCACTGAAGGATGAGCTTGGCGATCTGCTGCTCCAGGTCGTATTCCACTCACGGATTGCCGAGGAAGCTGGATATTTCGCATTTGCCGACGTAGTTGCTGCGATCAGCAGCAAAATGGAAGCGCGCCACCCACACATCTTCGGCGAAGCGCCAGACGAAGGTCAATCGCGCGAAGAACGCTGGGAAAGCCTAAAAGCCAACGAGCGCGCCGCCAAGGGCGCCGCCAGCGCGCTTGATGGCGTCGCCCTCGCCCTTCCCGCCCTGCTTCGTGCCGAAAAGCTGCAGAAGCGTGCCGCACGCGTTGGGTTCGATTGGCCCGATACCCAGGGTCCGGCCGACAAGCTGGCTGAGGAAATGGCCGAACTCGCCGAGGCAGGAACGGAACCAGAACGCATTGAAGAGGCCGGCGATCTGCTGTTCGCGGCGGTCAATCTGGTCCGAGCCTACGGAGTGCCGGCGGAAGAGGCTCTGCGCGCCGCCAACGTCAAATTCGAACGCCGGTTTCAGGCGATGGAACTGCTGGCCGCTGATCGCGGTATGGATTTTGCGAGTTTGTCGCTGGATGAGCAGGAACAGCTTTGGACTGACGTCAAGGCGTCAGAGCCGGGTAAACCGGCCTAGCTCACGCGGATCAAGCCGCACTTCAAGCCGCCGCAGCGGACCACGTTCGTCCTCGCCAGCTTCATCTTCCGAAGTCACTTCGCCGTGGGCATGGAGCCAGGCAAGGCGCTGTCCGTCACTGACTGGCAGTATGAATGTATGAAGCCGCGCCGCTTGTGTCAGAAGCTTCCCGACCGCCTCCAGCATGTCTTCACAGCCAAGGCCAGTCAGCGCCGAAACCGGGACAATTACTGCCTCGCGCTGCGCCGTGATCTGATCGGTCAGGTCGGCAGCGCGATCAGCATCAAGCAGGTCCCACTTGTTCCAGGCTTCGACTATCGGGATCGTCGGTGCGGCGCCATCGGCCTCAACCAGCCCCAGTTCCGCCAGCACGCCGAGCACTTCGACCTTCTGCTGTGCTGTGTCGGGATTGGCAATGTCGCGGACGTGGACGATCACGTCTGCCGCGGTGACTTCCTCCAGTGTCGCTCGGAAAGCGGCAACCAGCTGGGTCGGCAAGTCTGAAATGAACCCCACGGTGTCGGACAGGATTGCCTTGTCCACCCCCGGCAAACGAATTCGCCGCATGGTCGGGTCGAGTGTGGCAAACAACAAGTCTTCGGCCATCACCCCGGCTCCGGTCATGCGGTTGAACAGCGTTGATTTTCCGGCGTTGGTATAGCCGACGAGCGCGATCACCGGCCAGGGTGCCTTCTCGCGTCGGCTGCGGTGAAGACCACGGGTGCGCCGGACTTGATCGAGCTCGCGCCGCAGCCGGGCCATCCGGTCGCGGATCATCCGCCGGTCGGCCTCAATCTGGGTCTCGCCGGGTCCGCCAAGAAAGCCGAAGCCGCCGCGCTGGCGCTCAAGGTGCGTCCAACTCCGCACCAATCGCCCAGCCTGGTAATCAAGGTGGGCGAGTTCAACTTGCAGACGTCCTTCGGCGGTCGCCGCGCGCTCACCAAAAATCTCGAGAATCAGACCGGTGCGGTCGATTACCTTGCGCTTGAGCTTTTCCTCCAGGTTGCGCTGCTGGATCGCACTGAGTGAGCCATCGACGATCACCAGTTCGGCGTGGTCCTGGTTGCAGGCCACGTCGATATTCTGGATCTGGCCTTCGCCGAACAGTGTCCCGGCCCGCGCTTCACGGATCGGAATGGCCACGGTATCGACGACTTCCAGTCCGATTGCCAGCGCCAGACCGCGCGCTTCCTCGAGCCGAGCCGCGGTATCGATCGCGGCGGCGGCCCTGCCCCGGAATTCCGGGTAAACGATCAGCGCCCGAGCACCGCGGGCTACCTCTTCGCGGCTGTCTTCAAGAAAACTCAGTCGTCCTCGCCTTCCTCACCCTCCCAGCCATCGCCGGTCAGGTCGACCGGGGAAACGGGCTGGATGGTTGAGACTGCGTGCTTGTAGGCCAGCTGAACATAGCCCTCGCGCTCAAGCAGCATGCAGAACAGGTCAAACGCGGCGACCCGGCCCTGCAGCATGACGCCGTTGACCAGGAACATGGTGACCTGCACTTCGGAATTGCGGACGCTGGTCAGGAACACGTCCTGAAGCAAGCGGACCTTCTTGCCCCCTTCACCGCTTCCACCAAACTGGCGCGCATCGACTGGCTGGCTGGGCATGATGGTGGACACCGCATGCTTGTAAACCAGCTGGCTCTGGCCATCGCGGCGCAGCAGGATCGAGAAGTTGTCAAACCAGGTGACGATGCCCTGCAGTTTGACGCCCTTGACCAGGAACATGGTCACCGGGGTCTTGCTTTTGCGCAGAAGGTTGAGGAACTGGTCCTGCAGGTTCTGCCCCTTGCCGATGGTGACAAGTGGAGCTTCGCTTACATCAGCTTCTGGTTTTTCCGAGCGCGGCCGCGCAGTCAGGGTACGTGAGGTCATTGGCCTAGTCCTTCTTCTTGGCGGCTGCTTCTACAGTCCGCAATCTGGCCGGTTCACTCGAACCGACCGGAACATATGCCCAGCACATTAAACCGAACCGCGATTCGCGTAAACGGTGATCTTTGCTCGCGGCCTACGCCTGGGATTCGACCTCTTCGTCTTCGCCCTCTCGGCGTTCAGCCATGCCGAGTAGCTTCAGTTTGCGATGTAGCGCGGAGCGTTCCATCCCGATGAAGCTCGCGGTGCGGGAAATGTTGCCAGAAAACCGCTTGATCTGAACCCGCAGATATTCACGCTCAAAATTCTCTCGCGCCTCGCGTAGCGGCACGCCCATCAGGCTGGGCATACCGTTATCGCTGCTGATCCGGCCTGAATGAACTTCGCTGGGCAGCATGTCCGCCTCGATCCGGGCAAGCTGATCGCGCGGGGTGAGGATGATCATTCGTTCCACTACATTGCGGAGCTGGCGGACGTTTCCGGGCCATTCATAGCTTTGCAGTGCGGCCATCGCCTCTTCCGATACATCCGGAGGCGGCACACCCTGATCTGCGGCGAAGCGCGCGAAGAAGTGGTCGACCAATGTCGGAATGTCGTCCCGGCGTTCGGCCAGGCTTGGAATCGTTACCGGAACAACATTGAGCCGGTAGAACAGATCCTCCCGGAACCGCCGTTCAGAAATCTCTTTCTCTAGGTCACGGGCTGTCGAGGAGACGACTCTGACATCGACACGAATCTGGCGGTGACCGCCAACCCGCACGAATGTCTGCTCGGTCAAAACCCGCAGGATCCGCGCCTGTGACGATTGCGGCATGTCGGCCACCTCGTCGAGGTACAGCGTGCCACCGTCGGCCATTTCGAGCAATCCGGCCCGGATCAGCTTGCCATCCAATTCCTCACCGAACAATTCCTGCTCGAATCGTTCTGGTGTGATTCGTGCTGAATTGACCGTGACGAAGGCACTTTCGGCGCGCGGACTCCAGGAATGGAGCAGGCGGGCGGCGACTTCTTTGCCTGAGCCAGCCGGGCCGCTGATCAGCAATCGGCTTCCGGTGTTCGCAACCCGCTTCAATGTGGCGCGCACAGTGTTGATCGTGCTGGAATTTCCGGTGAACTCATCGGCAGTAACAAAGCCTTCGCGCAGCCGGGCATTCTCGCGCCGCAAGCGCTCAGTTTCGGTGGCGCGGGCCACCAGCAGCAACAGACGCTCGGCCTCGAATGGCTTTTCGATAAAGTCCATTGCCCCGCGTCCGATCGCCGAGACGGCGGTATCGATATTGCCGTGACCGGAGAAGATAATTACCGGCAGTTCGGGTTCACGTACCTTGATCGCATCGAGCACTTCAAGTCCGTCCATCGGACTACCGTGCAGCCAGACGTCAAGCAGGACCAGGCTTGGGCGCCGTTCGTCAATCATGGCCAGCGCAGAAGTGCTGTCACCAGCGGTCCGGCACTGAAAGCCTTCGTCGCTCAGCACGCCAGCCACCAGCTCGCGAATGTCGCGTTCGTCGTCAACGATCAGGATATCAAGCGCCATTCCAACCTACCTCAGTTCATAATCTTTCGGCCGCTTCCGGAGCACGCTGCCCAGCAAGCGGATCGCGGGCGAACCGCATAGCTACAACCGTGCCGTCAGGCTCTCCCGTCGCGAAGCTCATTTCGCCGCCATGTTCCTCGATGATCTTCTTGACGATCGCGAGGCCCAGTCCGGTCCCCTTTTCCCGCGTGGTGACATAGGGTTCGGCGAGCCGCTCCTTGTCTTGCGGAAGACCGATTCCGTTATCGTTCACAGAGACCACTACGTCTTCGCTATCGCCGCGGATGGTGATGCCGATCTTGCCGCGATAGTCTGCGTCGCCAAGTTTCTGACGGGCCTCAATCGCCTCGACCGCGTTTTTGAGCACGTTGGTCATAGCCTGGCCAAACTGGTGCCGGTCGCAGGCTATGATTCCGAGATCTGGCTCGGTGGAGAAGGAAAAATTGATGTCAGGCCGAGCGACTTCCTGAAGGAACAAGGCTTGGCGCGCCAGATCAACCGGGTCTTCACCGCGGAACATTGGCTTGGGCAATCGGGCGAAGGATGAGAATTCGTCAACCATCCGCCGCAGGTCGCCAACCTGGCGGATGATTGTGCCGGTCAGTTCCTCGAACAACTCGGCATCGGCGGATACCAGCTTGGTATAGCGCCGCTTGAGCCGTTCGGTGGCAAGCTGGATCGGAGTCAGCGGGTTCTTGATTTCGTGCGCGATGCGGCGAGCGACATCAGACCAGGCCGCCTGGCGCTGGTCGAGCAACTGGCGGGTGATATCCTCAAAGGTCACGACTGTTCCGGTACTGGCCTTGGTGGCCTTGACCGCGAGGGTCAAAAGCTCGCCTCCTTTCGAGTACTGGATTACTCCATCTTCCTGCTCACCAGCGGCCATTGCGGCAATATCCGGAGCGATATCAGTCAGTTTCTTGCCGATTGGGGGGCGGCTATCGCGCTCAAGCAACAGTTTCTGCGCCGATCCGTTGATCAGCTGAATCCGCCCTTTGGCATCGGTTGAAACAATTCCTGCAGTTACGGATTCAAGCACCGCTTCGATAAAGGCACGGCGCTCTTCGATCTGTTGGTTCGCGCTGACCAATGCCTGGGTTTGGCGGTCAAGCTGCTGCGTCATTCGGTTGAAGGCCCGGTTGAGCAGACCGATCTCATCGGTTCCGGTCCGGCCTTCTACCCGCATTGCAAAGTTCCCCGAGCCAACCTCTTTCGCTGCATCGACCAAGCCATAAAGCGGCTCCACCTGCCGGTCGGCGAAACGCAGCGCAAACCATACCGCAAGGCCGACCAGCGCCAGACTGACAACAAACAGTGCGACATTGACTCTTAGCTGCTGGATCCGGGCCCGCTGGGTGGTTTCCTCATACGATCGCAGCACGTTTTGGGCATAGCCCAACGAAAGCAGGTCAGATTTGCGCGCGGTGTAAAGAAATATCCCTGCCCTTCGATCGATCGGTGTCACCGCCTGGATCGAATTGCCGGTGGAGCTGACCACAATCCGGGCCCCACCATCCAGTTGGCGCAAAACCGCAATCGAGACTTGCTCCGACAACGGATCGGTGCCTCGGGCCAGCGCGGCGCGGTGGAGTGCGCCGTCGGTGCCCTTTTGCAGGATCGTTGATTCATCGAGTTTGCGGTTGTGGACCTGATACGAATAGTACTCGGGAAAGGCCGGGCTGGAGAGCGGCTCGCGGCTGAGGAAGTCACCAAGATCAGCCGCCATGGCGAGTGATTCATACTCCATGTCGCGTTCGATCTGTTCGCGATATCCGAGCGCAAGCTGATTGGCGTTTTCGATCAATCCGCGTGGTTTGTCGGAAAACCAGAATTCAACCCCGGTCTGGAACAGGATTGAAGCGAAAATAACCACTAAAAGTGTTGGCACGGCCGAGATCAGCGAAAACAGGAAAACCAGCCGGACGTGCAGCTTGCCGCCTCCCCCGCCGTCGCGCTCTGCCGCTCGGCGAAGTGCCAGGCGCCGCCCTAGAAGCACCAGAATCGCGAGCGCAGGAACCAAGGTGCCGACCAGCAATGATGCGGTCAGCCCGGTCGAAACCATCTTGTCTGGTGTTCCTGAGCCGGCGAACTTGAACCAGGTTAAACCAGTCATCACTACGAAAGCGATGACTGAGGCGACCTCAAGGATTGGTATCAGGTTGGCCCGGCGGATAGTAACCTGAAGCCTGCGCCACCAATTTGGCCAGTGTTTGGCGCGGATCAGGAAACCGGGTTCAGCCATCGTTGCGCGATTACAACACTACTGTTGCAATTATGCAAGGCGTTTTGCCGCGCGCCGCGAGCGGCCTATCGCTCCAGCACCAGTGGATCGATCCCCAGTTCGGTCAAACGCTTGCGCAAGGTATTGCGATTGATGCCAAGCAGCTGCGCAGCTCTAAGCTGGTTGCCCTGGGTTTCGCGCAGCACCGCAATAAACAGGGGGTGTTCGAAGGCGGCCAATGCCTTGTCATAAACCTGACCAGCCGCAGGGCGCGCGCTCGCCCACCAATTCTCAACCGCTGGAGCAAT
>CAZOSI010000022.1:0-25202 GCA_964582485.1 uncultured Novosphingobium sp. | reverse complement strand
GGGTTCCTGGCGATGATGTACTACTTCGTGCCCAAGCAGGCCGAACGTCCGATCTATTCCTATCGCTTGTCGATCGTGCACTTCTGGGCGCTGATCTTCCTCTACATCTGGGCCGGCCCGCACCACCTGCACTACACCGCGCTGCCCGACTGGGCGCAGACGCTCGGCATGGTGTTCTCGGTAATGCTGTGGATGCCTAGCTGGGGCGGGATGATCAATGGCCTGATGACGCTCAACGGCGCCTGGGACAAGGTCCGCACCGATCCGATTATCCGGATGATGGTAATGAGCATCGCGTTCTACGGGATGAGCACCTTCGAAGGCCCGATGATGTCGATCAAGTCGGTCAACAGCCTGTCGCACTATACCGACTGGACGATCGGCCACGTCCACTCCGGCGCGCTGGGCTGGAACGGGATGATCACCTTCTCGGCGATCTACTTCCTCGCGCCGCGCCTGTGGGGCCGGACACGGATGTATTCGCAGCGGATGATCAACTGGCACTTCTGGCTCGCCACCATCGGCATCGTTTTCTACGCCGCTTCGATGTGGGTTGCCGGGGTTACCCAGGGCCTGATGTGGCGCGAATACGGGGCTGACAACTATCTGGTCAACTCGTTCGCCGAAACCGTGGCTGCGCTGCACCCGATGTACCTGGCCCGCGCCTTCGGAGGGATCCTGTACCTTTCCGGCGCGCTGATCATGGCCTGGAACGTGTGGCAGACCGTTGCCGGCAACCTCCGCCAGGAAGAGCCGCTGCGTCAGCCCGCCTATGACCCCGCAGCCGACCGCCCGCTGGTCGCCGTGCCTGCCGAATAAGGGGACTTCGACATGACAACCGAAACCAAGAAAGAACCCTGGGCCCGGCACAAGAAGCTGGAAAAGAACGTGGCCCTGCTCGGCGTGCTCGCCTTCGCGGCGGTCACGGTCGGGGGGATCGTGGAAATCGCACCGTTGTTCTGGATCGACAACACGATCGAGAAGGTCGACGGGATGCGGCCCTATACCCCGCTGGAGCAGGCCGGGCGCGACATTTATGTCCGCGAAGGCTGCTATGTCTGCCACAGCCAGATGATCCGTCCATTCCGCGACGAGGTCGAACGCTATGGCCACTACAGCCTGGCCGCGGAATCGATGTACGACCATCCGTTCCAGTGGGGTTCGAAGCGCACAGGGCCAGATCTGGCGCGGGTCGGGCTGAAGTATTCGGACGAATGGCACGTCCAGCACCTTAAGAACCCGCAAGGGGTGGTGCCGGAATCGGTCATGCCGCAATATGCCTTCCTGGCCGAACGCGACCTTGAGATCGGTGATCCTGCCGCCCGGCTGACTGCGCTTTACCGGGTCGGGGTGCCCTATACCGCAACCGATCTGAAACAGGCCGAGGCTGACCTAAAGGGCCAGGCCGATCCGCTGAACGCCAGCGCCGACCTGCAAAAGCGCTATCCGAAGGCGCAGGTTCGCGACTTTGACGGGCAGCCAGATCGTCTGACCGAGATGGACGCGCTGGTCGCCTATCTTCAGGTCCTGGGGACCCTGGTCGATGTCAATGCGCCGGCGGCGCAGGAAGACCTTGCCAAGGAGAAGGGCCGGTGACCGGGCATTCGACCTATGAAACGCTGCGGCACTTCGCCGACAGCTGGGGGCTGGCGATGATGGTCATCGCTTTCGTCGGACTGGCCGCCTGGCCGTTCCGGCCGAGCGCCCGGCAGGACAACGAAGCAGCCGCTAACATGATCTTCGCCGAAGACAGCCTTGGGGGTGACGACAATGGCGAATAAGAAAATCGACGAGCCCACCGGCATCGAAACTGTCGGTCACGAATGGGACGGGATTGAAGAGCTTAACAACCCGCTGCCGCGCTGGTGGGTGCTGACCACCTATCTGACGATCATTTTCTCTATCGGATACGTGATCGTCTATCCCGCGATCCCGATGCTCAACAAGGGCACCGAAGGGCTGTGGGGCTGGTCCAGCCGCGGCCAGCTGGCCGAGGAAATGGCCGAAGGCACGGCAAAGCGCAAGGCGGCAACCGACGCGATTGCGGCGGTCTCGCTCGAGGCGCTGGTCAAGGATGACAAGCTGATGCCGCTGGCTGTTGCGGGCGGATCGGCAGCGTTCAAGCAGAACTGCGTGCAATGCCACGGTTCGGGCGCGGCCGGCTCGATCGGCTATCCGAACCTCAAGGACGACGACTGGCTGTGGGGCGGCACGATTGCCGATATCCACACCACGCTGGAACATGGCATCCGCGCCGCTGATGATCCGGCCACCCGGACCAGCCTGATGCCAAGCTTCGGCAAGGACGGGGTATTGACCCCGGCGCAGGTGAGCGAAACCGCGGCCTATGTCCTGTCGCTGTCGGGCAAGCATCCGAATGATGCCGCGGCCCAGCGCGGCGCGACCAGCTTTGCCGCCAACTGCGTCACCTGCCACGGGCCCGACGGCAAAGGCCTGCGCCAGTTCGGCGCGCCGAACCTGACCGATGCGGTCTGGCTCTATGGCGGCAAGCCCGAACAGGTCACGGCCTCGATCAACAAGGCCCATGCCGGAGTGATGCCGGCCTGGAGCAAGAAACTGGATGCCGTGACGATCAAGATGCTGGCAGCCTATGTCTACTCGCTGGGGGGCGGGGAAGAAACTGCGAGTGCCCCTGCCGCGCCTGCGAGTGGAACCGGAAATGCGAAGCCCTGACCAGATCGACACCAGCCTCTATGCGAAGCGTGAGCCCGTCTACCCCAAAGCGGTAGACGGGCGCTTTCGCCGCTTCAAATGGGCGGTGATGATCCTGACGCTGGGGATTTATTACATTACCCCATGGCTCCGCTGGGACCGCGGACCCTATGCCCCGAACCAGGCGGTACTGGTCGATCTGGCCCACCGCCGCTTCTTCATGTTCGGGATCGAGATCTGGCCGCAGGAATTCTATTTCGTTGCCGGCCTGCTGATCATGGCCGGGATCGGCCTGTTTCTGATTACCAGCGCAGTCGGCCGGGCCTGGTGCGGCTATGCCTGCCCGCAGACCGTCTGGACCGACCTGTTCCAGCATGTCGACCGCTTCGTCGATGGCGATCGGAACGCGCAGATGCGACTCGATGCCGCGCCGTGGGGGCCGCACAAGCTGTTCAAGCGCGGGCTGAAATGGTCGATCTACCTGTTCATCAGCTTCTGGACCGGCGGGGCATGGATCAT
The DNA here is from genome assembly GCA_964582485.1 of uncultured Novosphingobium sp. Classification (GTDB taxonomy): domain Bacteria; phylum Pseudomonadota; class Alphaproteobacteria; order Sphingomonadales; family Sphingomonadaceae; genus Novosphingobium. The sequence goes on along the minus strand of CAZOSI010000022.1, from coordinate 22,010 downwards.
GTACTTTGCCGACGCGCCGACGCTGACGGTCGATTTCTGGACCGGCCAGGCCGCCCCCGTGGCCTATGCGACGGTCGCGGTGCTGACCGCCACGACCTTTATCTTCGGCGGGTTCATGCGCGAGCAGGTCTGCGTCTACATGTGCCCCTGGCCGCGGATTCAGACCGCGATGCTCGACGAGAAGAGCCTGATCGTCACTTACAAGGACTGGCGCGGGGAAAAGCGCGGCTCGGTCAAGGCGGCAGCCAAGGATCCCGAGATCGGCGACTGCATCGATTGCAACGGCTGCGTCAACGTCTGCCCGACCGGCTATGACATCCGGGGCGGTCCGGACATTCGTTGCATCACCTGCGCGCTGTGCATCGACGAATGCGACAAGGTGATGGCCGCGATCGGCCGCCCGCGCGGGCTGATCGACTATGCCACGCTTGAAGACTGCGATGCCGAGCGCAAAGGCGGTGAACCGCGTCCGATCTCCAAGGCGCTGTTCCACACCCGTACGCTGATCTACACCGGGATCTGGGCGGCAATCGGCTTTGCCCTGCTGTTCGCGCTCGGCACGCGTGACCGGATCGACATCAAGGTCCAGAAGGACCGCAACCCGCCTTATACCGTGCAGTCGAGCGGGGAAATCCGCAACGATTATACCGTGAAACTGATCAACATGCAGTCGCGCCCGCGGCAGATGCAGGTCAATCTTGAAGGTCTGCCCGGCGGCAAGTTCTGGACCAGCGAAATGCCGCGCGACAAGGCGGTGCGGTCGCTGACGCTGACCGTTCCGGCCGATCAGGTCCAGCCGCTGCGGCTCTACGTTGTGGCGCCAGACGGGACCGAACGGCAGGAGTTCACCATCAACCTCAAGGCGCTCGACGGTGACGGCGAAGGCGATCACAGCACGGTGCATTTCGATGCACCCGACGATGATGACGATGAAACGGGAGAAAGCGAATGAAGGCGTTCACCACCGGACCGTTCACCGGACGGCACTTTTCCGTGATCATCGTCGCATTTTTTGCCGTGGTCGTCGGCGTCAACCTGTTCATGGCCCGCGCCGCAACTTCGACCTTTGGCGGAGTGGTGGTAGAAAATTCCTATGTCGCCAGCCAGCAGTTCAACACCTGGCTGGATGAAGCCGCGAAGGAGAAGGCGCTGGGCTGGACCGCCAAGCCCAGCCGCCGCAAGGATGACCGGATCGCTGTGACGCTGACCGGCGCGCCGCAGTCCGGGCTGAACGTCAGCGCGACTGCGCGCCATCCACTGGGTCACCAGCCCGATCAGCGCCTCACCTTCCAGCGCCAGGCCGACGGCTCATTCATCTCACGCGATCCACTGCCCGCCGGGCGCTGGCGGCTGCGGATCGAGGCCGCTGCCGGGCATACCCACTGGCGGACCGAACAGGACGTGCGGTGAACGCGCTTTCCCCCATTCCGGCGGAAACCGCATCGGAAACGACCGTGCTGGTCGTGCCCGGGATGCATTGCGCCGGGTGCATGGCCAAGGTCGAGCGAGCGCTGTCGGCAATTCCGGGAGTCAGCGCGGCGCGGGTCAATCTGACTGCCAAGCAGGTCCGCGCCGAACACGCCTCTCAAGTCGAGGCCGCCGATCTGATCGCCGCGCTTGATGCAGTCGGCTTTGCCAGCCAGCCGCGCAGCGATGAGCTGGCCAAGGCTCCTTCGGCGGTCAAGCCGCTGCTTGCCCCGCTCGGCGTCGCGGCCTTTGCCTGCATGAACGTGATGCTGCTGTCGGTCTCGGTCTGGTCCGGAGCCGAGGGCTCGACCCGCAGCCTGTTCCACTGGATCTCGGCGCTGATCGGGATCCCGGCGATCGCCTATTCGGGAACGCCGTTCTTCAAATCGGCACTGGCGGTGCTGAAGCGCGCGCGGACCAACATGGACGTGCCGATCTCTATCGGGATCGTTTTGGCGACCACGCTGAGCTTCTACGAAACGCTGAGCGGCGGGCATGACGCCTATTTCGACGGCGTATTGATGCTGATCCTGTTCTTGCTGGCAGGCCGCACGCTCGACGCGATGATGCGCGACCGGGCGCGGGCCGGGGTCGACGCGCTGCTCAATCAGGCCGCACCGGGGGCGAGCGTGGTCTCGTCCGATGGCGCGCTGCAATGGGTTGCCTCGGCGGACCTCGCGCCGGGCATGGTGATGCGGATCGCGGCGGGCGAACGGCTGGCCGCCGACGGCGAGATTGTCGGCGGGGCAAGCGCCTTCGACCAGTCGCTGCTGACCGGGGAAAGCGCGCCGGTGGCGGCGACAATCGGTTCGACGGTCCACGCAGGAACACTCAACCTCGACGCCCCGGTCGACGTGCGGGTGACTGCGGCAGGGCCCGATACATCGCTGGCCGAAATCGCCCGGCTGATGGACGCGGCCGAGCAGCCGCGCTCGGTCTATGTGCGGATCGCCGACCGTGCCAGCCGGCTCTATGCGCCGGCGGTCCACACCCTGGCCGCGCTGAGCTTTGCCGGGTGGATGATCGCCGGGGCGGGGATCTATCAATCGACCGTGATTGCCATCGCTGTATTGATCATCACCTGCCCCTGCGCACTCGGGCTGGCCGTGCCGGTCGCCCAGATGGTCGCCTCGGGCGCGCTGATGCGCGAAGGGGTGATGGTCAAGGACGGCTCGGCGATCGAGCGGCTGGCCACGATCGACCGGGTCTTGCTCGACAAGACCGGATCGCTGACGCTCGGCCGGCCCGAGCCCGATCCGGCGGTGCTCGACCGACTGGACGGTGATGCTGCCAGCGTTGCGCTGGGTCTCGCCTCGCACAGCCGCCATCCGCATTCGCGCAGCATCGAGGCGGCGCTGCTGGCCCGCGGCCACCGCGCGGTTCGGGTCGATGGTGTGGCGGAGACTGCCGGGATCGGCCTTTCGGGCCTGTGGAATGGCCGCAAGGTCTCGCTTGGCCGCAGCGATGCCGCCGATGGCATGTCGACCACCCTACGGATCGAGGGCCGGGCAGACCTGCTGATCCCGATGGTCGATCGGCTCCGCCCCGATGCACCGGCAGCGCTGGCCCGGCTCAAGGCCATGGGTCTCGAAGTCTCGCTGCTGTCGGGCGACAATGCTGCAGCCGTGGCCGAAGTCGCGCGCGAAGTCGGGCTGTTCGGTCAGGCTGCGGCCGATCCGGCGGCCAAGCGCGCGGCAATCTCCGCGCTGCAGGCGCAGGGACACAAGGTGCTGATGGTCGGCGACGGGCTTAACGATGGCCCGGCGCTCGCTGCCGCCGATGCCTCGATCGCGCCGGGATCGGCCAGCGATGTCGGGCGGCAGGCGGCGGACCTGGTTTTCCTAGGGGATTCGCTCAACGCCTTGCCGCGCAGCGTGCTCGCAGCGCGGCGGACGATGCGGGTGGTGAAGCAGAACTTTGCGCTGGCGATCGGCTACAATGTGCTGGCTGTGCCGCTGGCGATCGCCGGATATGTCAACCCGATGATCGCAGCGGCGGCCATGTCAGGCAGCTCGCTGGTGGTTGTCGCCAATTCGCTGCGGCTGGTGAGGGCGACGAAATGAACGGACTGCTGTTCCTTCTACCGATCGCACTCGGGCTCGGCCTGCTTGGCCTGATCGCATTCTTCTGGGCACTGCGGCGCGGACAGTTCGAGGATCTGGACGGCGCGGCCAACCGCATCCTATATGATGACGATAAGGAAGGACCGCACGGATGATCGGCGCACAGTTTGGGATCGCCGCGTTGATCCCGGCCATGCTCAACCTGACGGTGGTGACCGGCGGGCAGACCATCGCGGTGCAGATCTGCACCGGGGATGGCCAAATCCACACGGTGCAGATGCCGCTTGAGGGGGAGGGCAAGAACGATCCCGCCAGCAAGGGCCTGTGCTGCGCCAAGGGGTGCCACAGCGGCGGCCAGCGCAAACGCGTTGCAAGCCGAAATTGAGCCTGCGCAATGAAGCTCGCCCTTCGATCAGGCATTTGAACCAAAATGTGGACCTATCACCCCGATCTGCTTGAAACGCCGGTGCCGCGCTACACCAGCTTCCCCACCGCCGCTGAGTTCGGCACGGGGGTGGGGGCTGATGAGGCGGCGGGTGCGCTCGATGCCGCGCGCGGCGATGCCTCGCTCTATCTCCACGTGCCGTTCTGCGAGCAGATCTGTTGGTACTGCGGCTGCAACACCGGCAAGGCCAACAAGTCCCAGCGGCTGGCGAGCTATCTTGACGCGCTGCACCGCGAAATCGCGATCACCGGGGTGCGGCTCGACCGCGAGGTTCGGGTCCGCCGGATCGCCTTTGGCGGGGGCAGCCCCAATGCGATCAGCCCGACCGACTTCGTCCGCCTGATCGACGCGCTGACCCTGCACATGCCGCTTGATCGCCCGGTCTGGTCGATCGAGCTCGATCCGCGCACGCTCAGCCGCGAATGGGGGCAAGTGCTCGGCGTGGTCGGGGTGACCCATGCCAGCCTTGGGGTGCAGACTTTCGATCCCGCACTGCAAGCGGCGATCGGGCGGATCCAGCCCGATGCCGAGATCGCCCGCGCGGTCGAACTGTTGCGCGGCAACGGGATCAGCTCGCTCAACTTCGATCTGATGTACGGTCTGCCAGGCCAGACGCTCCCCATGCTTGAGGCGACGTTGCAGCGCACTGTCGAACTGGGCGCGGACCGGATCGCGCTGTTCGGCTATGCCCACGTGCCGCACATGCTGCCGCGCCAACGCCGGATCGATGCCAGCGCACTGCCGGATCAGGCCGAGCGCTTTGCCATGGCCGAGTTCGGCTATCGCCTGCTGAGGGATTCGGGATATGTCCCGATCGGCTTCGATCACTTCGCCAAGCCTGGCGATCCGATGGCCCGGGCGTTGCACGCCGGCACGCTGCGGCGCAATTTCCAGGGCTTCACCGACGATCCCGCGCGGACCCTGATCGGCTTGGGCGCATCTTCGATCGGGTGCTTCCCCGATCTGCTGGTCCAGAATGAGAAGAATGCCGGGCGCTATCGCATGCTGCTCTCGCAGGACGTGTTGCCTGCCACTCACGGGATCCGCCGGAGTGCCGATGATCAGCGCCGCGGGGCGGTGATCGAGGCGCTGCTGTGCTTTGGCACGGCCAGTCTCGACCCGGATCTGGCTGTCGAGGCCGCCGTGCGGATCGCCCCCTTCGTCCAGCGCGGTCTGGCCCGGCTGGACGGCAGCATCCTGTCAATTGCTCCCGAAGGCCTGCCCTATGCGCGGACGATTGCCGCGCTATTCGACCCCTATCGCCAGGATTCGCTACGCCGGTTCAGCTCGGCCGTTTGAACCCAAAAAAAGAGCGGCCATCGCTAGGATTGACCGCTCCAGGTGGGGAGAACCGTTGAATCTTGCGTGGTTCCGGCTGGGCCATTCCCGTCCTTGCCGCCACCATTGCCGCAATCTGCCGAACCCGCGTTGACGGGGATCAAACACGCGAAATTTCCAGTGAAATGCGTGGTAAGCGGGTTCGGGCTTGCGACTCTTAAGCGCTCGGTTAAACGAGGGAGAAAGGAGTACGGGCATGGAACTTTCGTTGAACGGGCGCATCGCGCTGATTACCGGGGCCTCATCGGGCTTTGGCGCGCATTTCGCCCGGCTGTTCGTGCGCGAAGGCGCGCGGGTGGTAATCGGCGCGCGGCGGGTTGAGCGGCTGGCGGCACTGGCCGAGGAACTTGGAGATGCCGCGCTGGCGGTGGCCATGGACGTGATCGACGAAGCCTCGATCGTCGCCGCTTTTGACGCTGCCGAGGCGAAGTGGGGCACTGTTGATACGGTGGTGGCCAATGCCGGGATCGTAGCTGCTGGACGCTCGATTGATCTGGCGGCAGGTGATGTAACCAAAGTTGTGAGCACCAATTTCACGGGAGTCTATCTGACCGCGCGCGAAGGTGCACGGCGGATGATTGCCGCTGGATTCAAGAACCACGGCCGAGGGAGGGTGGTGCTGATCGGATCAATCACTGCCGAAATGACCGGGCAGGGCGATGCCGCTTATGCTTCGACCAAGGCCGGGGTAGCGCACCTGGGCCGCCAGTTCGCTCGTGAATGGGTGCGCGCGGGCATCAACGTCAATGTGATCCAGCCCGGCTATGTCCGTACCGAAATCGATGGCGACTGGTTCGACAGCGAAGGCGGCAAGGCCCAGATCGCGGCGTTCCACCGCAAGCGGATGTGCCCGATCGAGGCGCTTGAAGCGCCGCTGCTGCTGCTGGCGTCCGACGCCTCGCAGCACATAACGGGGGCGATGCTGACGGTTGACGACGGGCAGGTGCTGTAATGGACCAAGTGGCAGACAAGACCCCCGTGATCATCGGGGTTGGTCAGGTTTCCGAGCGGGTGGGCGAGCCAGGCTATGCCGAACGATCCCCGATGGACCTGGCGGGCGCGGCGCTCAAAGCGGCCTTTGTTGATGCGCAGGCCAGGCGCAGCCTGGCAAAAGCGCTCGATACCCTGGTCGGGGTGCGCCAGTTTGAACAGTCTGCGACGCGCTATATGGCCCCGTTCGGCTGTGCCAACAATGTCCCCCGTGCGATCGCCCGCCGGGTCGGCGCCAACCCGGCAAGGGCAATCCACGAGGTTGTCGGCGGTGATCGGCCGCAACGGCTGGTGGGCGAACTGGCAGCGGAGATCGCCGCCGGTCGCTCGAATTTGGCAGCGATTGCCGGGGCCGAAGCGCTTTCAACCGTACGCGCCTTGATGGCCCGGGGCGAAACGCGTGACTGGTCCGAGCGGCGTCGCGGTAGTCAGGAGGATCGCGGGCCAAGCTATGGCGACGCGCTTGACAAGACCGCGCTGGTTCACGGTGTCGCTGCCCCGATTGGCGGCTATCCGTTGGCCGAGAATGTCCGGCGCGAACGGCTGGGACTAAGCCTGGCTGACTACCGACTCGAAATCGGCAAGCTGTTTGCACCTTTCTCCCGCGTCGCCGCGCGCAATCCGCACAGCGCAGCCCCGACTGCATGGAGCGCAGAAGAACTTGCGACATTGTCCGAGCGCAATCGCCTGATCGCCGAACCCTATGGCCGGCTGGTGGTCTCACGCGATCAGGTCAATCAGGGGGCGGCAATCGTGCTCGCCAGTATCAGCCAAGCGCGCCGCCTGGGCGTGCCGGAAGAGCGCTGGGTGCACATCCACGGCGTGGCCGACTGCGCCGAGCCAACCCTGCTCAGCCGTGCAAACATGGAGCAGAGTCCGGCGGCTGTCGCGGCAATCTCAACTGCACTTGAGATTGCCGGAGCGAGCTTTGAAAGCCTCATCGCGACAGACTTTTATTCGTGCTTTGCAATCCCCGTCTTCAACTTGATCGACGCCTTCGGTCTTGACCGCGATGATCCGTGCGGCTGGACCCTGACCGGTGGCCTGCCGTTCTTTGGCGGGGCCGGGAACAATTATTCGAGCCACGCCATTGCCGCAGCTGTCCAGCGCTGCCGGGCCAATCCGGGCGGCAAGGTGCTGGTCGGCGCGAACGGCGGGATCATGAGCAAGTATGCCGCAGGGGTCTATTCCACGGAACCAGCGGACTGGTCGGATAGCCGCTGGAAAAGCCTGGGCAAGATCAAGCCGGAGGTGCGCGTCCTTGACGCTCACGATGGCGAGGCAGTGGGCGAGAGCTTCACGATCCAGCCCGGCAAGGGCGGTGAAACCGCTACCCTGGTTGCGCGGGTCGGTGATGGGCGCGTGCTGGCCAATTCCACTGATCCGGCGATCTGCGCTGAGCTGCGCGCCCGCAAGGTCAGCGGGCGTCCGGTCCGGATCGAGGAAGACGAAGGCGGAGTGAACCGGTTCTGGTTTATTTGACCAGCGCGGTCAGCGTTCCCACGTTCAGCATTTGCGGCAGCTGCTGCGGCTGTCCGTTTGGCGGATACCACATATAGAGCGGCACCCCGGCGGCGCCCTGCGCGGTCAGGAAACGGGTGATTGATGCGTCGCGCCGGGTCCAGTCGCCGCGCAGCACGATAACGCCCGCTTTCTCGAACGCCGCTCGGGTTTCCTCGCGCTCGATCGCGGCGCCCTCGTTGATCTTGCAGGTCAGGCACCAGTCGGCGGTCATATAGACGAACACCGGCTTGCCGCTGGCCCGGGCCTTGGCGAGCGCTTCCTCGCTGAACTTCTGGCTGGGGAGGATCGAACTGACCTCCACCGCGCCTTCGCGGATCATGCCCGGCAGCCCCGCCGCGCCGAAGAGCAACACTGCGCCAAGCGAAATCCACCAGCGCGATTCCGCACCAAGGCCATGCTGCTGCCTGCGCCCGAGCAGGACCAGCAAGGCAAAGACGATCAGCGCGAGCAGTCCGGCGCTCAGCGCGAAGCCGCCACCGGCGAGGCGGCTCGCCAGCCATAGCAGTGCCAGCGCGGTCAGCCCCATCGGCACGGCCATGGCTTTCTTGAAGGTGGCCATCCACGCGCCCGGTTTGGGCAGCATTGCCCTGAGGTGCGGGATGTAGGCGATCGCCAGGAACGGCAGAGCCAGGCCCAATCCCAGCATGGCGAACAGCACCAGCGCCTGTGCTGCCGGCAGCAGCAGCGCCGCACCCATTGCCGCGGCCATGAACGGCCCGGTGCAGGGAGTCGCTGCGAAGGCAGCGAGCAGTCCGGTGGCAAAGGCGCCCTGCGGCGATCCCTCGCTGGCAAAGCCCGGCACGGCGAATTCGAACAGGCCCAGCAGGTTGGCGGTGATCGTCACCGCCAGCAGCAGCAAGGCCGCCACTACCAGCGGCTCCTGCAGCTGGAACGCCCAGCCAACCTGCTCTCCGCCCGCGCGTAGCGCCAGCAGCAGCACGCCCAGCGCAAGGCAGGCCATAACCACTCCGGCGGTATAGGCCAGCCCCTCGGTGCGGGCCTGGTCCTGACTTTCCCCGGCGCGGGCCAGGCTCATTGCCTTGAGGCTGAGGATCGGGAAGACACAGGGCAAAATGTTGAGCAGCAGCCCTCCGGCGAGCGCCGAAAGCAGCAGTACCCAGAGCGGCGGGGTGGGTTGTCCTGTTGAGCTGAGCGGAGTGCCGCCTGGCGGAACAACCCCGGCTTCAGCCTCGATCACAACCCCGTTGCCTGCGCTGTCCATTCGCAGCACGGCGCTGAGCTTGACCGGACTGAGCGGTTCGAACTTCGCGCGGGGCATTTCCACTACCAAGCGGTCGCCATCGCGGAAGATGCGCTGCGGCGCGGCATAGTCGACCACGCGGTGCTCACCCAGAAACAGGTGGGGACGTTCCAGCGCCACGCCTGCGGGCAGGGGTACCGCGATCCGCACCACAGCGCCTTCGATCGCGAAGATGGCCTTGGCACCCAACGGCGCGGGCATGGCGGCGCGCCAGCCATCGAAGCGGGGGTCGGGCGAACCGGGCGGGCCGACGGTGACCTCGGCGGAAAGCTCAGCCTGTTCGGGTACGCAGATCTGGTCGGTACAGGCCAGCCAATCGAGTTTGACCAGGATCGGCAGCCGCGTTCCGGGCGTGGCATTGCCGGGCAGGATCAGCGTCGACAGCACGGCATAGTCATGCTCGTAGACATGGTTCATCAGCCCGGCGACGAGCAGCGTCTGCGGCACCGGATAGCGCAGCTCTCCGGTCCTGGCGCCGGTTGGCAGTGTCCAGGTCGGAGTCAGGCCCAGGCCGGCATCGCCGGGGTTGTACCAGTACCCGTGCCAGCCCTTGTCAGGCTTCATCAGGAAGGCCAGCGTCACCGTTCCGCCGGGCGCGGCAGAGCCTTCGACCAGCAGTTCCGGTCTGATGTGGGTCGGGCTGGCGAGCGCGGGTGCGGAGAGCAGCAGCGCGCAAAGCTGCAACAGCAGTGCAACAAGGGCGCGGTAGCTGCGTTTCACTTGCGACATCTCCTTCAAGCGCCCCTTGCACTTGCCGCGCGGCGGGGGCAACAGGGCGATACGATCAGCAGTCCAATTTTGGGGAACTCCATGCGCCGTTTCGCCGTCCCGCTTGCCCTTGCCATGTCCTTCACGCTGGCGGCCTGCGCCGGAACTTCGGCCAAGGAGCCGTCCAGTGTGGCTGAGGTGCCTGCTCCGAAAGGCCCGCCGCGGCTGGTCGTCGCGGTCTCGGTCGATCAGTTCAGCGCCGATACCTTTGCCCAGTTCCGCCAGCACTACACCGGCGGGTTCGTGCGGCTGACCGGCGGCGCGGTGTTTCCTTCGGGCTTCCAGTCGCACGCCGCAACCGAAACTTGCCCCGGCCACTCGACCCTGCTGACCGGCACCCATCCATCGCGCAACGGGATCATTGCGAACAACTGGTACGAACCCGATGGTCCGCGCGGCGACAAGCCGATCTACTGCGCAGAAGATGAAACCGATCCCGCCAGCTCCCCCCGCAATCCGGTGGTCTCGCCCGGACACCTCAAGGTGCCGACCCTGGGCGAGCTGATGAAGAGCGCCGATCCCGCCACCCGCAATGTCGCCGTCTCGGCCAAGGACCGCGCGGTGATGATGATGGGCGGGCACAAGATCGATCAGGCCTGGTGGTGGAAGAACGGTGCCTTTGTTACGCTGAAAGGTCGTGCCTCAACCCCGGCAGTAGACAAGATCAACGCTGCCGCTGCAGCTACAATCAAGGCCGGCGCCCCCGCGCTGCCGATCCCGGCCTGGTGTGCGGCTGCCGATCATGCCGTTTCGGTCGGCAATACCACTCTGGGCACCGGGCGCTTTTTGCTTGAACCGGGCAAGGAACCCCAGTTCCGCATATCGCCCCGGATGGACAAGGCTACCGTCGATCTGGCGATCGCGCTGACCGACGAGATGGGGCTGGGCCAGGGTTCTGCGCCCGATGTGCTGTCGGTCTCGCTCTCGGCGACCGACTATGTCGGCCATGCCACGGGTGTGGCAGGTGCGGAAATGTGCATCCTGCAGAACCAGCTTGACCAGGATCTGGGCCGGCTGTTCGCCCACCTCGACGCCAAGGGGATCGACTATGTCGTGGTGTTGAGCGCTGACCATGGCGGGCTCGACATGCCCGAACGGATGGACCAGCAAGCCTTCCCCAAGGCTGAACGCGCGGACTTTTCGCTGATGCCCGAAGCCTTGTCCAAATCGGTTGCGGCCAAGACCGGCATTTCGGTCGAAGGGCCGCTGGTGTTCGGTGATGCACCGATGGGCGATCTCTATGTCAGCCGCAAGATCGACGCCGGTCAGCGGGCCAAGGCAGTTGCGGCGCTGGTCGGCATCCTTCGCGCTCATCCGCAGGTGGCGGCGGCCTTTACCGGTGAGGAACTGGCCAAGACGCCGCTACCCAGCGGCAACCCGCAGGACTGGAGCCTGAAGGACCGCGCCCGCGCTTCGTGGCATCCGGGCCGCTCGGGCGATGTCGTGCTGCTGCTTGATCGCGCAGTGACCCCGATCCCGGTGGCCATGCCGGGCACCTATGTCGCCACGCATGGCAGCGCCTTCGACTATGACCGGCGCGTGCCGATCCTGTTCTGGCGGCGCGGCATGCGCAATTTCGAACAGCCCCAGCCGGTCGAGACGGTCGATATCGCGCCGACCCTGGCCGCAGTGCTTGGCCTCAAGGTGGCGGACGGTACGTTCGACGGGCGCTGCCTCGATCTCGATGGCGGGTCCGGCAACTCCTGCGCGCAGTGAGGCTGACATGACAGACAAACGCGATCTGGTTATCCTGGGCGGGGGACTCGTCGGCATGACGCTGGCGCTGGCCGCCGCGCGGCAGGGCATCACCAGCCACGTGATCGACAAGGCCACGCCCGAGCAGCTGACCGCCGAGGGTACCGATGGCCGCGCCTCGGCGATCTCGACCGCCAGCTGGAATCTGCTGTGCAACATTGGCCTTGAAGAGAGGCTCAAACCGCTCGGCTGCCCGATCGAATCGATCGCGGTGACCGACGGAATGAAGCCGGGCCGGATCGACTTCAAGCCCGAACCCGGCGACGGCACGCTCGGCCGAATGTACCCCAATCGCGATATCCGTCTGGCGCTGTTCGAAGCCGCGCGGGCCGAGCCGGCGATCGCCTGGTCCAGCGGAGTCGAGCCGACCGCGCGCGAGCGTGGTGAGCATGGCGTGGCCGTGACGCTCAGCGATGGGCGCACGGTTGAAGGCAGCCTGCTGATCGGCGCCGAAGGCCGGCAGAGCCCGACCCGCAAGGAAGCCGGGCTTTCCTCGGCCCGCTGGGACTACAGCCACCGCGCCTTCGTAACCGCGATCACTCACGAAAAGCCGCACGGCGGCGTGGCGTGGGAGATCTTCTATCCGGCCGGACCGCTGGCCCTGCTGCCGCTGCTCGACCTGCCCGATGGGCGCCACCGCAGCGCGGTGGTCTGGACCTTCGATGAAAAGGACGCCCCGGGGATCGCCGCGCTGAGCGATGCTGTTTTCATCGGTGAAATGGCCAGCCGCCTGGAAGGGATATTCGGCAAGATCGAACTGGCCGCGCCGCGGATGAGTTATCCGCTGAATTTCCACCACGCCCCGCGAATTGTCGAGCATCGGCTGGCCCTGGTCGGCGATGCCGCGCACGGGATGCATCCGATTGCCGGGCAGGGTCTCAATCTGGGCCTGCGCGATGTCGGCGCGCTGGTCGAGGTGCTTGCCGAAGGCATGCGGCTGGGGCTCGAACCGGGCGATGCGCAAGTACTGGCCCGCTACGAACGCTGGCGCAGTCTCGACAATACCACGGTGATGGCGACAACTGACGCGATAGTTCGGCTGTTCGGCGTGCCGGGCCGTTTGCCCAGCCTGTTGCGTCGGATCGGCATGGCCGGGGTTCAACGCTCAGGCTGGCTCAAGCGGTTCTTCATGGACGAGGCACGCGGCATGTCAGGTGACCTGCCGCAATTGCTGCGCGCCTGATCAGAACGTCGCCTCGCGCGCAGCGGGGCTGGCCGGAGCGGAAGGTGTCGGGGTTACGGCCGGTCCGGGCTGGCGCAGATCTTCGCCGGTACCGGCCTTTAGCTTTTCAGGTTCGGCCAGGGCGGCCTGCTCGATCTGATCCAGCGCTTTCATTGTTTCTGAATAGCGTTTGGCCTTGGCGATCCATTCCTCAGCGGCCTTGCCGCCAGGCATTGCCATGATCGCATCAATGGCGGCATCGACCTGACCGGAGCGCAGCAGCAGCTGGGCCTTGGTCAGCCGATTTTGCGGATTGCTCGCCCCCGGTGCGTCACGGTGGACCACGAACAGGCCGGAAATCTGGCGATTGAAGCGGCTCCAGACGGCTTCCTCGGCACCTTCGCCGCGTAGGGCCGGAGCCAGCATTTCCAGATCGGCGGCCAGTTGGGCTAGAGTAACTGGCTGGCGATTGGCTGCGATCACGGTGTTGACCGCGCTGGGGCGGGCCGCGCCAAAGCGCAATCGCAACTGATCTTCAAGATAGCCGAGCGGCACACCGCGTTCGACCGCCCGCCGCGCCGCAAGCGCGACCAGCATGGCTTCGGCCCGGGCCGTGTTGCCCTCGGTCGCGGCGGTTTGAAGGTCGATCCGGGCGAGCCGCTGCTCCAGCGCGGCGATTTGCAGTTCCAGTGCCTGGACCGAAGTGGAATCGCTGCTCGTGGTTGGCGCCGCCAGCGGTTTGGCAGGATCGGCACTAACAGTGCTCTGCAAGCCGGCATCGCGGCTCGAAAGCGAAACACGTCCATCCCAGATCAGCCAGCCGACCAAAGCCGCCCCCGCCACGAAGGCCAGCAATGCCGTGCCCAGCACCGCCCTGAATATGCCCCCGGATCCCTGTGTCGCCGCGGGTGAAGAACTGTAGTATTCGTCAGGCATCCATCGCCCTTGTTTTACCGACCTGCAGCGCGACCCGCAGGCCAGGGGTCTTGGCACATCTGCCGCGCCAATGCTAGCAATGCCTTGTCTTCGGGATAGGCAATCGAGGCGACTTCGCCCCAGCCATCACCTGCAGCAGCAGCGATCCTGGGCGATAGCGCAGCGATCCGCAGGGGTGCGCGGCGAATTCCGTGACGGACGCATTGCGCCGAAAGATGCCGCGCGGCCTCAGCCGAATGAACCGCGACGATCGCCGGCTCGCGCAGCAAGGCGACCAATTCGGGCGGCATTTCGCGTGGCAAGCTGGCATAGACCACGCGCTCTTCCATGGTCACGCCTTTGGGCAGGGTGAGGGTGACGCGCTCTTCCCCGGCCAGACGGAGCAGGCGGCGGTGCTGCGGGGCCAGTTCGGCCAGCACGGCCTGCAAGGCGCTGTTGCCCTGATACACAACCTCAAACCCGGCCTCGCGGGCAGCCGCCGCGGTCACTTCGCCGACAGCATAGACCGGCAGGCCTTTGAGTACGGCCAACCCGCGGCCGCCGTGGCGAAATACGGCCGGACTTCCGATCAGCAGTGCGTCAAGCTGGTCTGGTCCAACGGCTTCCCAGCTGCGGGGGTTCACTTCGAACAGCGGCTGGCCGTGTACTTCAAGGCCGGGCATCGTTCGCGCCGTTGCCAGGCTGGCGCTGCAGCCGGGTTCGGGGCGGATGATGACCAGCGGAACGGCCATGGCTCAGCTTTCTGGAGGATCAAAATGCGCGGCGATGGCAGGGGAAGCCTGCGCTAGCAGTTGTGCGGCCAGCCGGGCCGGTCCGTCAAGGTCTGTTGCGGCAAATGTCACTGCGGCATCGACTCGTTCGGCTCCATCGGGCGAAAGCAGTGCGGCTTTCATCGTCAGATTGGAGCCATCCTGCGAAGTCAGCACCGCGATCGGGCTGTGGCAATTGCCGCCCAGCGCAGCGAGCAGCGCGCGCTCGGCGATCACTGCTTGGTGGCTGGGGCCGTGGTCGATTGCGCTAAGCAGGGCGCGGGTGCCTGCGTCTGCCGCGCGCGCTTCGATTGCAATGGCGCCCTGGCCGGGGGCAGGCAGCCAGAGCTCCGGATCGAGCGGCGTGCCGTAATGCGCCATGCCGAGCCGGTTGAGACCAGCCATGGCGAGCAGGGTGGCATCGGCTTCACCCGCCTGAAGCTTGGCCAGCCGGGTCTGAACGTTGCCGCGAATGCCGACAACCTGGCAGTCCGGCCGGGCATGGAGCGCCTGAGCTGCGCGGCGCGGGGCGCTGGTACCGATCCGCGCACCGGGGGGCAGGGCGGACAGGCTTTCCACACCAACCAGCACGTCACGCACATCCTCACGCGGCAAGATCGCGGCGATGGCGATAGCGGCGGGGCGGATCGTCTCGACGTCCTTGAGCGAATGGACCGCAAAGTCGATCTCGCCAGACAGCAGCCAGGCGTCCAGTTCCTTGGTCCACAGCGCCTTGCCGCCGATTTCGGCCAGCGGCCGGTCCAGCACCTTGTCACCGCTGGCGGTCACGGGGACGATTTCTACGATCAGACCGGGATGCGCTGCGCAGAGCCTGTCTCGCGCCTCATGGGCCTGAGCCAAGGCGAGCGGGGAAGCGCGGGTTCCGAGTTTCAGGGGACGGTCAGGCATCGCGCCTTGTGCTAATGTGCAATGTGATTAAGGCAACCCGTGATGGGGATTGTCCTCGGAATTGAATCATCCTGTGATGAAACGGCAGCCGCACTGGTCGACAGTGGACGGCGCATCGTCGCGCAGCGGATCGCCTCGCAGGACGATGCGCATCGCCCCTATGGCGGGGTTGTCCCGGAAATCGCCGCCCGCGCTCATGCCGAACGGGTCACCCCGCTGGTCGCAGCGACACTGGCAGATGCTGGAATGACGTTGGCCGACGTCGATGCCGTGGCAGCCACGGCCGGACCCGGGCTGATCGGCGGGGTGATGGTCGGGCTGGTCAGTGCCAAGGCGCTGGCCATGGCGAGCGACAAGCCGCTGATCGCGATCAACCACCTTGAGGGACACGCGCTATCGCCGCGGCTGGCCGATCCCTTGCTGCAATTCCCCTATCTGCTCCTGCTGGTTTCGGGCGGGCACTGCCAGCTGTTGCTGGTCGAGAGCGTCGGCCGCTACCGTCGGCTCGGCACGACGATCGACGATGCGCTGGGCGAGGCGTTTGACAAGACCGCCAAGATCCTCGGTCTCGGCTTTCCGGGCGGCCCGGCGGTGGAACGGCTGGCGCGGGAAGGCGATGCGCGCAAGGTCCCGCTGCCGCGCCCACTGCTGGGCAGCGCCGAGCCGCATTTCAGTTTTGCCGGGCTCAAGAGCGCCGTTCTCCGCGCGCATCAGGCGGGCACTTATGCCGATGCCGATATTGCCGCCGCCTTCCAGCAGGCTGCGATCGACTGCGTGATCGACCGGACCCGCAAAGCGCTTGACCGGATCGAGACTCCGACCGCGCTGGTTGTGGCTGGCGGGGTAGCCGCTAATCAGGCAGTGCGTTCGGGACTGGAAGGTCTTGCCGCCGAATTCGACCTGCCCTTCGTCGCCCCGCCGCTGGCGCTGTGTACCGACAATGCCGCGATGATTGCCTGGGCCGGGATTGAACGGCTGGGCCAGTCGGACCCGCTCGATTTCGCAGCGCGGCCGCGCTGGCCGCTCGATCCCGATGCCGCGCCGGTGCGCGGGGCAGGGGTCAAGGCATGATTGGCGTTATCGGCGCCGGTGCCTGGGGCACGGCAATCGCCCAGTCCATGGCCAGCGACGGCACTACGGTGCGGCTGTGGGCGCGCGAGGGTGAAGTGGTCGCGGCGATCAACCAGACGCGCGAAAACATAGCGTTTCTGCCTGGCATTCCGCTGGCTGCAGTGATCGAGGCCACGTCCGATCTTGCCGCGCTGGGCGATTGCGCCGCGCTGTTCGTGGTTACACCGGCGCAGCACATGCGCAGCGTTCTGGTTGCCTTGCCGCAAGTGGCCGCGCCGCTGATCCTCTGCTCGAAGGGGATCGAGGCTGGTTCGTTCAAGCTGCTTCATCAGGTTGCGCGTGAAGTGGTGACCCATGCGCCGATCGCGGTGATGTCCGGCCCGACATTCGCCCACGAAGTGGCGCGCGGTCTGCCGACCGCAGTTACTCTGGCGGCAGAACAGGCTGAAATTGCCGCCACCCTGGCCGACCTGATCGCCCGCCCGGCGCTGCGCCCCTATATTTCAACCGACCTGATCGGGGCCGAGATCGGCGGCGCGGTAAAGAACGTCCTCGCGATCGCCTGCGGCGTGGTTGACGGGCTGGGCTTGGGCCAGAATGCCCGCGCCGCACTGATCGCGCGCGGCTATGCCGAAATGGTCCGGTTCGGGCTGGCGCTGGGTGCGCGGGCCGAAACCATGGCCGGGCTCTCGGGCATGGGCGATCTGGTGCTGACCTGCTCGTCCACCTCCAGCCGCAATTTCTCGCTCGGCAAGGCATTGGGCGAGGGGCAATCGGCGGCCGAGGCTTTGGCCGGCAAGACCAGCGTGGCCGAAGGTGCCCATACTGCCCCGGTCCTGGGCGAGCTCGCCGCCAAGCGGGCTATCAACATGCCAATCGTCGAGGCGGTCTGCCGCCTGCTCGAAGGCGACATACCGGCTCGGCAAGTGGTAGCCGAGCTGCTCGCTCGCCCGCTCAAGGCCGAAGGAGAAGGCGCTTGAGCGAGGCACCCCGCACCGAGGCGCAAGATATCCAGGCCCTGGCCAAGGGTGGGCGGACCAATGTGTTCGGCTTCTTGCTGCGGCTTGCGGGGCGGATTCCGTTCCTGTTCATTGCCGGCCGGCTCTATGGCGCCGAGGCGCTCGGCCGTTTTGCCTATGCGCTGGCGATCGTTGAACTGGCGGTGCAGCTTTGCACCCTGGGGCAGAAGCGCGGGCTGGCGCAGGAACTGGCGCGCGAGGATGCCCATCCCGCCAATGTCGTGGCCGATGGCATGCTGCTCAGCGGCACATTGGCTGCCGCGGTGGCGCTGGGCTTCTATCTGTTCCCGCTGCCGGTCTTCCCCAGTGGGCAATACAACTGGATTGACCGGCTGGTGCCGCTGGTGATGGTGCCGATGGTGCTGACCGACATCGCGCTGTCGGCCCAGGCCTATCGCTTCGATGTGGCGACTACGGTCCGCGCCCGCGCGCTGGTTGAGCCGTGGACGCTGTCGCTGCTCGCCGGGGCGCTGTGGTTCGTCATTCCCGAAAGCGGGATGATCATCGCCTATATCGCCTCAGTATTTGCTGCTGCTGTAGTAGCTTTGTGGCCGGTCTATCGCACTTACGGCCTGCCGCGGACCTGGCTCCCGCATCCGCTCAAGCTCGCCCGTCTGGCCCTGGCCAACCTGCCGATCGCAGTAGCCGATGCGGTGGAATGGGGCACCCGGCGGCTCGACCTTGCGATCCTGGGGATATTCGCTTCCCCTGCGACGGTCGGGATCTACTACGTCGCGCAGCAGATCGCTTCACTGCCGCAAAAATTCAAGACCAGCTTCGAACCGGTGTTGGGCCCAGTGATCACCCGCAACCTCAAGGAACAGAACCACGCCGCGATTGCCAAGCAGGTCTGCCAGGTCGGATTCTGGATCACCGCCGCGCAGGTCGGGGTGGCGCTGGCCCTGGGCCTGCCGGGCGAGGGCGTGATGGGCCTGACCGGGCCGGCCTTCGTCGGCGGCACGGCGGCGATGATCTTCCTGCTCTCCGCCGAAGTGGTCGCTTCGACTGCCGTGGTGGCCGAGGCCGCGCTGATTTACATAAACCGCATGCTTAACCTGTGGGTCTCGCTGGCCACGGTCGCGGTGCAGATCATTGCCTCGGTCGCGCTGATCCTGCTGGCCAAGGAACTGGGCAAGGGAGAGCTTTACTGGGCCGCCGCCGTCGCCGGGGGGCTGATGGTGGCGCTGGGTTTTGCATCGCTGATCAAATCGCGGATATTGGCGAAGTATCTGGGCGAACCGACCAATCCGTGGCGCTGGTCACTGGTCTGGGCTGCGGTGCCGGCGCTGGTGATCGGCTGGTTCTTTACCCGGTTCCTGCCGGAATGGGCCGAACTGGCAATTGGCATCCCGGCTATCCTGCTGGCCTATGGCTGGATGATCTGGACCCGCGGCTTCGGCCCGGAAGACCGGGTCCTGTTCCGCAAAAACGTCGGCGGCTGATCCCGTCAATTGCCGCATCGGACAATGTCAATTCGGACGATTGACAATCAAATGGTACAGTATAACATACCACAAATAAGGAGAATGCCGAAGCGAGAGGAGAGCCACGATGACAGTGCCGAACGGAACCCAATTGGCCAGCGGCGCAATTGCCCTGGTGCTGACCGTCGGAACCCTGGGCTGCGTGATGCGCGAGCAGACCCGCCTGGTCGATGCGGCCCGGCAGTCCAAGCCGCAGAAGCTCACCACCGCCGATATCAAGGCTCCCCAGAACAAGTTCGGCTTTCGCGAGGCCCTGGCGTCGGGATATGCGCCGGCCCCCGTTATCGCTCAACCGCCCGGCAATGCCGTGGCAGACGCTTACCTGCCGCCAGCCGAAAACCGCGAACGCTATGACGGCCAGGACATTTCGCCGATCCGGATCGCCGCCAAGGATCCGGTTTCGACCTTCTCGATCGATGTCGATACCGGAGCCTATGCCAACAGCCGCCGGTTCGTGCGGATGGGACAGTTGCCGCCCAAGGAAGCGGTACGGACCGAAGAGCTGATCAACTATTTCCGCTATGACTATCCCTTACCAGAGGACCGAGCCCAGCCGTTCAGCGTGACCACCGATCTGGCCGCGACGCCGTGGAACGGCGAAACCCGGCTGCTCCGGATCGGGCTGCGCGGCTATGATCTGGCCGCCGCGGCACGGCCCGCGGCGAACCTGGTGTTCCTGGTCGACGTTTCAGGATCGATGGACGAGCCGGACAAGCTGCCGCTGGTCAAAGCTACCCTGAACACCTTGGCCGATCAGCTTGGCCCGCGCGACCGGGTTTCGATCGTGGTCTATGCCGGAGCGGCCGGGGTGGTGCTGGAGCCGACCGCGAGCAAGTCCGCGGTGCGCGCCGCACTGGACCGGCTTCAGGCCGGTGGATCGACCGCCGGGGGCGAAGGGATCGACCTGGCCTATGCCCTGGCCCGAAAAAGCTTCGTCAAAGGCGGGGTCAACCGCGTGATCCTTGCCACCGATGGTGATTTCAACGTCGGGATTACCGATACCAAGGCGCTGATCGGCAGGGTCGAGCGCGAGCGCGACAGCGGCGTGACCCTGACCACGCTGGGTTTTGGCGACGGCAACTACAACGAAGCGATGATGGAGCAGATCGCCGATCACGGGAACGGCAACTACGCCTATATCGACAGCGCGATGGAAGCGCGCAAGGTGCTGGCTGAAGAGATGTCCTCCACCCTGTTCACCATCGCCAAAGACGTGAAGGTCCAGGTTGAATTCAACCCGGCCATGGTCGCCCAGTACCGCCTGATCGGTTATGAAAACCGGGCCTTGCGCGAAGAGGATTTCGACAACGATCTGGTCGATGCGGGAGAGATCGGGGCCGGGCATCAGGTGACCGCGCTTTACGAGATCGTGCCGGTGGGTGCCAAGGGCTGGGTCGGTCCGCATCGCTATGGCACGCCGGCTGCCAGGGGGCAGGGCGGGGGCGAGCTGGCCTTCGTCAAGCTGCGCTACAAGCTGCCCGAAGGCGGGCCATCGCGGCTGATCGAACGCCCGGTTGCAGCGGCCGGGCTGGCCGCAGCCGCCCCGCCGCGCGGTGACATGGCCTTTGCCGTGGCGGTGGCCGCCTATGGCCAGAAGCTGCGCGGCGATCCGCTGCTCGGCCACTACGGGTGGAACCGGGTAGCCGCCCAGGCCGGGCCGCAGCAGGCGCCGTGGCGGCGCGAATTCCTCGAACTGGTCGGCCTCGCCGGGTCGCTGCGGGCGGGCTGATCCAGCTGCACGCCGGATTTCTGCCATTGAGGACTTGAAATCCCGCGCGCTTTGCTGCTCACCTTGCGCCGATGTGGCGGGCCGCGCCCGCTTTCGCGAAAGGTGATGCGATGGAACTGATCGAAGCCAACTGGGCGGTGTTCGCCGTGGCCCTGCTGGCCGTGGTGCTGGTCGGCTGGCTGCTGCTGCGCCGGGGCCGGTCCGCGCCGAAGCGGGAGTACCAGCCCGATGTGCTCGATCAGGGTGCAAGCTCGGTCCACCGCAACCAGGCGCTGATCGATGCTGCCCCTGCCGCGCAGATCGTACCGCCCGCGCTGGGTGCGACCATGGCCGGGCTGGGTGAAGCGATCGCGGTGGGCGCGCAGGACGTGGTTGAAGAGGCCGAGGCTGCGGCAGCGCCGCCGCCATCGCCGCCCGCACCGGAGATCGAGCCAGCCGCCCCGCCGCCGCCTGCTCCCGCCCCGGTGCCGGAAGTCGAGCCTGCCCCCGCTCCCGAGATCGAACCCGCTCCTGCCCCCGCGCCCGAGGTGGTTCCCTCTTCTGAACCGATCCCCGCACCAAGTCCGCCGACTGCCGAAGTGCTGGAGGAAAGCCGGCCGCAAGTGCCGGTGGAAGAGCCGCTACCCCGCAATCCCGAGCCCGAGCCGCGGCCCGGCCAGGCCCCGGTGCCCGAACCGCAACCAAGCCAGCCGGTCAATCCGGGCGGCGGCGCGGACGACCTCTCGCGGATCAAGGGCCTCGGCCCCAAGCTGCAAGCCCTGCTGCCCACACTAGGCCTCAGCACCTACGCCCAGATCGCCGCGCTGAGCGATGCCGATCTCGCCGAACTGGACGGCAAGCTGGGCGCCTTTGCCGGCCGCCCGGCCAAGGACAGCTGGGTCGAACAGGCTAAGTACCTCGCCGCTGGCGATGTGGCGGGGTTTGAGGGGAAGTTCGGGAAGGTTTGAATGCCGGGGGCTTACCGCCCCCATTTCCCCTTCCGCGTCTCGCGCCCAAACCGCCCTTTGCGCGTCCCCGGCTTGCCTTCATTGCTCCGCCCCACCACCGGCGCCACCCGTTCGCCTTCCGGCAGTCCCAGCTCGGTCGCCTCAAGCCGCCGGATCTCGTCGCGCAGGCGGCCGGCTTCCTCGAATTCCAGGTCCGCCGCCGCCGCGCGCATCCGGCCTTCCAGCTCCTCGATGTAGCCGCGCAGGTTGTGGCCGACGAGGTTGTTCCTGGCATCATCCTCGATCTCAACCAGCACGCCGTCGCGCGATGCCGTATCGGCGACGATATCGTGGATGTTGCGCTTGATGCTTTCGGGGGTGATCCCGTGTTCGAGGTTATAGGCGCGCTGCTTT
>CAZOSI010000021.1:0-25426 GCA_964582485.1 uncultured Novosphingobium sp. | reverse complement strand
CAAGCGCTCGGACAGGCTGGAGCCCTAGGCGACCCTCCGGGCGTCCTCGGCCCGGCGCGCCAGCGTCTCGGCCATGGACTGGATAAGGTCCGCGGGCCGGATCGGCTTGGTTTGCAGGGCGTCGAAGCCGAGCGGGTCCGGGCGATCATGCGGCGCTACCTTGCGATCAGGAACGTTCCTGCCCTGATCGAGGCACTGCGCGCCGAAGGCGTTGTGACCAAAGTCCAGCAGCGTGTCAGCGGTCCGCACCGAGGCGGAATCCCGTTCGCGCGCGGCAGCCTGTTCTACTTGCTTAAGAACCCGGTCTACTGCGGGAAGATCGTTCACAGGGGCAAGGTCTATGATGGCGAGCACGAGGCCATTGTCGATGCCGAGCTGTGGGATGCGGTGCAGTCGCAACTTGCCGCGAAAGCACCGCCGCGGAAGCGCCCGACCAATGAGCCGCAGCAGGCGATGCTGCGCGGGCTGATCAGCGATCCCCAGGGACGGCCGATGGTGCCAACCTATGGTTCCAACAAGGTCAAGCGCTATGCCTATTACGAGACCCGCAAGGACCTTGCTCGCCCCGGCGACCCGCCGGGCCTGCGCTTCCAGCGCGCGCATCTGGAACAGCACCTCATCGCTCACCTCGAACAACTGCTCAACGATGAGCATGCGTTGCGCCGCCTCTCGGGTATTGAGGAGGCAGGGGAACTGCGAACCCTGTTCGCTACTGCGCACCTGCTGGCCCTGCAACTGCGCGAGATCGGCAAGGTTGAAGCGGCGATTCGCTCGCTCATCACTGCAATCACGATCCGGGCCGATTGCATCGAGTTGGTCCTCAATCCAGCAGAACTGACATCCACTATGGAAACACCTTGGTCCTGGTCGATCTCATTGCCGACTCGGCGCCCGTTCCGCGAAGCCCGGATACGCATCGATGCTGAGGCCAATGGCCAACAAACACCAGGCGACCTGCTCGATCTCATTGCCGATGCCATGGCGGCGCAGCGGCTTGTCCTCGCATCACCGGACCTCAGCCTGCAGCAAATCGCCAAGCAGGAAGGCCGCTGCCGAACTCAACTTGCGCGCCTGCTGCGCTTGTCGTGGTTGAGCCCCAGAATTATCGAAGCCATCGCTGATGGAACGCAGCCCAAGGGACTGAGCCGTCGGGGACTACTGATCGGCGAACTGCCAATCGACTGGGCCGAGCAGGAGCGCTGGTTCGGGTTCGCCGCCTGAGCTGCAGATCAATCCAGAAAAATCGAGTGAAGCCGGGTTCTCCGGGACAGAGAATTCGGCATATTTTTGCCCACAGCAACCGATCCACAGAGTGTCTCTGGCTTCACTGTGATTTTGATGCGCCACCAAACCCCGCGGAACTGCGCCATTCTGTGCAGGCGGTACGCCGCGAGGCGGAAATTTGTTACCTTGTCGGACTGATTGGTGCGGTCGAGAAGACTCGAACTTCCACGGGCTTTCGCCCACAACGACCTCAACGTTGCGCGTCTACCAGTTCCGCCACGACCGCTAAATCAACGGGGCCAGTGCCAAAGTGGCGGGCGCCCCGGGGGGGTAGGAGCGCGCCCTTAGCAAAGGGGACGGAGGGCTGCAAGCAGGGAAAGCGCGTTAAGTTTTGCCAGCGGCGTGTCCCGCCCGGGGACGGCACCGGATGGGCGGTTGCGGCTTTGGTGAATCCCGCGTTCACCATTTGCCATGTTTGGCCCTCTCGCCCTGATCTTAGCCGCGGCGGCTCCTCTTGCCGCAAGCCCGGTTGCCGAAGCGCAGCCACGCGGGGTGCAGGTTAGTGGCCGCGCCACGGCCGAAATCCTGCGCGCGGAAACGTCGAACCCGCAGGTTGGTGAAGGCGGCACGCAGCGGCAGGTCCTCAAGCGCGCGACCGGCCAGGTTTCGGTCGAATTCGAATAAGGCCTAGCTGCCCGGCTTCCAGCCGTATTCAGCCTTTACCGCAGCCTTGGGGACCGGGACCAGCGCTTCGTTGATCGACACGCTTTCGCCGGGCGCCAGCACTCGCTTGGGCGGCTGGATTACGGTGTTATAGACCACCCGGCCGCGGGCATCGCGCAGCACCACCAAGATCGGCGGGACCGAGCGCGAGGTTTGCGAGATATTGGTGACCGATCCGTTGGCCTCGAAGAACCAGCTCTGGTCGGGCAGCTGTCGCTGGCCCTGGCGCTTCTCTGGAAATTCCAGTTTCAGCCCGGGCTGTTCTTCGGCAAACATTGGCTGGGCAAAGGGCATCCAGCTGGGCAGGCCGTACCAGGCGGCTGCGGCGACTGCGCCAAGTGCCACGACCGCGAACAGGCTCGCGGCAATCATCCACATCCGCGCGGGATTGCGGCGCGGGCGGAATGGCGGCTCGTAGTCAAACTGCGAGGCCTGATCGTCATCGTAATAGGTATTGGCTGCCGGGCTTGGCATGGATGGCGGCGGGGCGACCAGATCATCCCCAAACCCGCCGATCGGCGGCGGCGGGGCCGGTTCGTCGAAACCCGAATCCGTTACCGGTGCCGGGAGTTCGCTCTCCCCCGGTAGCAGAGCGGGCGGGGCGCTGACCGGTTCCTGGTCGACCGGTGCCGGGGGAGGTGGGGGCGCCGGTGGTGGAGGTGGAGGCGGCACTGGCGCCGGTTCCGGGCGTGCCGACTCGGCCAGGTCAGGCGTTGGACCTTCCTGGAACCATGAATGGCGGCACTTGGCACAGCGGACGGTGCGACCGTCCACGCCGATCGCCTGGTCGGGAACGACGTAGCGTGTATTGCAGGCTGGACAGGCGATGATCATGATTACCGCGTTAAACATGCCGGGGTGCCATCCGGCAAGCATTGCCCGGGGATAGATGCGCGGCTATTGCCTTTTTTCCACATGGATTGGCCGCTATAGCCCGGCCAAACCCAGCCAGCCACCGGACAGCCCCAAATCCCATGACCAAAGACACCAACGGGGAAATCGTCCAGTTTGACAACGTGGGCCTGCGTTACGGCACCGATCGCGAGGTGCTGAGCGATGTGTCCTTCACTTTGTTTCCGGGCAGTTTCTATTTTCTGACCGGGGCGAGCGGCGCGGGCAAGACCTCGCTGCTCAAGCTGCTCTATCTGGCCCAGCGCCCGTCGCGCGGAATGATCCGGATGTTCGGGACCGATGCAATCACTCTCCCGCGTGAGCGCCTGCCGACCCTGCGCCGCCGTCTGGGGGTGGTGTTTCAGGAATTCCGGTTGGTGCCGCACCTGTCGGCGTTCGATAATGTCGCCTTGCCGCTACGGGTGGCAGGGGTTGCGGAAAAGGACCTGGTCAAGCCAGTGGCCGACATGCTGGAATGGGTCCGGCTGGGCGAGCGAATGCATGCACTTCCGGCGCAGCTTTCGGGCGGTGAGCAGCAACGCGTGGCAATTGCTCGCGCGGTGATCGGCCGGCCCGAGATGCTGATTGCCGACGAACCGACCGGCAACGTCGATCCCGACATGGCCATCAAGCTGCTGCGGCTGTTCGAGGCGCTCAACCGGATGGGAACGACCGTGGTCGTTGCCACCCACGATGTCCACTTGCTCAAAAAAGTACCCGAGTCGCTGATCATGCGGCTCGACAAGGGGCGTTTGTCCGATCCGACCGGGGCCTTGCGCTATCCGCCGCGCCCGCATGGCGGCTTTGGATCGCGGAGCTAGAGCGGTGGCATTCTCGCTGTTCTCACTCACCGCCAGCCTGCGCTCCATGACGCGCGGAACCGGGCCGGATCTGATGCCGCAGGGGCGGTTGGCCGGCCCAATGCCCTGGGTCATCGCAATCATGGTGGCGCTGACGGTGATCGCAGCTGCCGCGGGCCTGGCGCTGAGCAATACCGCCAGTAACGCCTCCGATGCATTGTCGGGCGGGGCTACCGTCCAGGTGGTTGAGGCCAATGCCACCGAGCGCGACCGTCAGGCTAAGGAGGCTGCGCGCGTGCTGCAGGCCACTCCGGGTGTGATCGACGTCAGGATTGTTTCACAGCAAGAGGTCGAAAGACTGATCGAGCCCTGGCTGGGCGTGCGCACCGGCGAGGACCAGATCCCGGTTCCGGCGCTGGTCGATGTTCGGCTGCGAGGCGGCGTCGACGGGGAAAAGCTGGGCCAGTTGCGGCGGCAAGTACGGCAGGTTGCCCCGGCGGCGCGGGTCGATGCCCAGTCGACCTGGCTGAAACCGGTGTTCAGCGCGATCGATTCGCTGCAATGGCTGGCTTTAGTGTTGGTTGCGCTGCTGGGCTTTGCTCTGGCCGCCGCGGTGCTGCTGGCGGTGCGGACAGCGCTCGGCACTAACCGCGAGACGATCGAGATTGTCCACCTGCTGGGCGGGACCGACGGCCAGATCGCCCGGATCTTCCAGCGCGCGATCGGTTTCGATGCGGCCGGCGGCGGTGCGGTCGGTCTGGGGCTGGGACTGATCGTGGTATTGCTGCTGGGCCAGCGGTTTGCGGGGCTGGGCGCTGGTCTCGTAGATTCCGGTGCCCTCGATTTGATCGATTGGGTCCTGCTGGCGCTGATCCCGATCGCCGGGGTTGCCCTGGCGATGATAACTGCGCGGCTGACCGTGATGCGCGCGCTGCGCAAGATGCTCTGACTGTCATGCTGCGCCGCGTCATATCCTTTCTGGTTCTGGCCTGGGCACTCGGGTTCATATGGTTTGCTATCGCCCTGCCGCAGCCAGCTGGCGAACAGCGGGCCGATGCAGTGGTGGTACTGACCGGAGGGGCCGGGCGGATCGATCGCGGGCTGGAAGTGCTGCGCAACGGCTGGGCGCCAAAACTCCTGGTTTCCGGGGTTGACCGCGAAGTAAAGCCACACGAATTTGCCATCGAGTACAAGATCGGCAGCCTGCAAATGGCATGTTGTGTGACCCTGGGTTTCGCGGCCACGGATACGGCCACCAATGCCCGGGAAACCGCCGACTGGATTGAACGTGAAAAGATTCGCTCGGTCCGCCTGGTGACCAGTGACTGGCATATGCGCCGTGCCGTGGCCGATCTGGAGAAGGCCATTCCGGCAGGCGTCACGATCCTGCCCGATGCAGTCCCAACCCGGCCAAGTCTGAAGATGCTGTTTCTGGAGTACCACAAGATGCTGGCGCGGGTGGCGCTGCGCGCGGTGGGACGCTGACATGGGGCGGTTGTTTGATATCCCGCGCTCAATCGCGTTCTACGTTGTGTTCTACTGCGGCAGCTCGCTGATAGTGCTGGCAGCCATGCTGGCCTTGCTGGGCAGCAAGGAAACGTTCCAGCGTACGGTCGATCAGTGGGCGCGTTGGCACCGGCTCTGCATGCGCATGTTGCTTGGCCAGACTGTGCGGATGGAAGGGGAAATTCCGCCTGGTCCGGTATTCGTGGCGATCAAGCATGAAAGCTTTTTCGAAGCGATTGACCTGGCCCGCCTGCTCCATCGCCCCGGTGTGTTCGCCAAGGCCGAACTGATGCGGATCCCGCTATGGGGGCTGGTCGGGGATCGCTATGGCCTGATCGAGGTTCACCGCGACCAGGGAGCCAAAGCGCTGCGCCACATGATGGCTGCGGCCAAACGGCTGAGCGCCGAGGAAGGCCGGCCGCTGGTAATCTTTCCAGAAGGAACCCGCGTACCCCACGGTGAAGCGCCGAAACTTCAGGCGGGCTTTGCCGGGATATACAAGCTGCTCGGCCTGCCGGTCGTAGCGATCGCGACCAATGGGGGCCCACTATACCACCGCTGGTGGAAGCGGCCGGGGGTAATAACCTACAAGGTCGTTGAAGTAATTCCGCCGGGTCTTCCGCGCGATGAAGCGGAAGAACGCGTGCGAATAGCAATCAATGCCCTCAACCCAAGGTTCGTGCATTGAGCGAAAACCGATCGCCGCTTGAGGTGCTTGGCCCCGGGCTTGTAACCGGCGCAGCGGATGACGATCCTTCGGGAATCGGCACTTACAGCCAGGTTGGAGCGCAGTTCGGCTACGGCCTCGCCTGGACGATGTTCTTCGGCTTTCCGCTGCTGGTTTCGATACAGGCAATCTGTGCCCGGATCGGGGCGACAACCGGCCGAGGAATTGCCCAGAATCTGCGCGAACACTATCCGGTGTGGTTGCTGCGCACGGTGGTGGTACTGCTGCTGATCGCCAATGTGATCAATCTTGGCGCGGACCTTGGCGCGATGGGCGCGGTGCTGGCGCTGGTGATTCCCGGCCCGGTGCTGGTCTTTACCGCCCTGTTTGGCCTCGCCTCGGTGCTGCTCGAAGTGTTCGTCAGCTACACCCACTATGCCCGAATTCTCAAATGGACGACGCTTTCGCTGTTTTCCTATGTAGCCGTAGTGTTCGTCGCTGATGTACCCTGGGGCGAAGCGCTGTGGGGCACTTTCGTTCCGCATTTCACCTTCGACCAGCCGCATGCAATGGCGCTGGTGGCGATCTTCGGCACAACGATCAGCCCTTACCTGTTCTTCTGGCAGGCCGGGCAGGAAGTTGAGGAACAGCATCGCCGTCATATCAAGCCGCTCCACGTCAGCCCGCGCCGGGTTGCCGGAATCGAGCTACGCCGGATCCGCACCGATACGCTGGTCGGCATGGGCTTTTCACACCTGACCGCGCTGTTCATCGTGATCGCCACTGCGGCGACACTGCATGCCAATGGAGTGCGCGATATCGAAAGCGCGGCGCAGGCCGCCCAGGCGCTGCGACCGATCGCCGGAGACTTTGCTTTTGCACTGTTCGCGGTGGGGATCATTGGCACCGGGCTGCTGGCAGTGCCGATCCTGGCCGGTAGCGCTGCCTATGCGGTCAGCGAGACGTTCGGCTGGACCGAAGGGCTGGACCGCAAGCCGCGCGAGGCCAAGGCCTTTTACGGCGTGATCGCCATGGCGACGCTGGGCGGGATCGCGCTCAACCTGATCGAGATCGATCCGATGAAGGCGCTCTACTGGGCAGCCGTGGTCAACGGCCTGCTTGCCCCGCCAACGATGGTGGTGACCATGCTGATCGCCAGGAACCGCAAGGTGATGGGCAATCTGCGGATCGGCGGTTGGCTTGAATTCGGGGGCTGGCTGTCCACAGCGGTGATGTGGGTGGTGGCCGGGGTATTTCTGTTCAGCTAGCTTCCCAGGCTGGCACGCAAGATCACACCAACAACCACAAGGGTTAGTGCAAATAATCCGCCAAGCACCCACATGGCCCCTTTAACGAACGAGATACCCTTCTCGATCTCAAAAAGGCGATCCCTGGTCTCTCTGCCGCCTGCCTTCAATTCATCTTGGTTCTTGATAAGGTGGTCAAGGCGCTCTGTTAGTTTGGCGACTTCCATCATCACAAACCGAATATCAGACGTGGGATATAGATCGCGCGGCGTTCCTTGCGGCTCGGCGGTTGGGACACCTTGATCGGCTTTCGAAGGCGTCTTTGCCATCAGTCCGACGCCTCAAACGATGCCTTCAACCACTCCCAAAGGGCTGCGCTGGTCCAACCCCAATATGAGGGTGAAGTCTGAACCACGGCTGTTTGCTCAATGTCGCCAACGACATTTCCATCAGAGTTTCTCGTCTGGATACCCAAGTTCGTTGCAATGGACTTTGCCGGGCCGTTGTCCCGTACAAACCAAATAGTCTCGGAAAAATGATAATAGCGACCAGCGTAGAGGCTCTCGATCCTCGCACGCAGCTTAGGTTGGGGGGCCTCGGAAAGAATCGAAAATACTGCCATCTCTGAGCTAACCTAGGAATGAAGTGAGGGAATGTCACGCGATTCGAGAATAACACTTTGACCTATGCCATTCGTAAACAACTCTGCAGGTGTAGGAAAGGCAACGGAATCAGGTTAGGAGGTAACCAGTGTGGCTTTGCTAGGCTAGCTCCGGTGCACCTCAACCCGCAAGTTCACCAGCTGTGCATCCCCGAAAGTCGAGAGAAACGGAATATCAGCAGCATCGCGGCCGACGCCGATTTTGGCGATATCGGCCGGGCCCGCCATGCCGGTGGCATCGACCAGATGCCAGGCCCCGCCCAGGAACACCTCGGCGACGGCGTGGAAATCGGACGGCATCACATCGGGGGCATAGACGCTGACATAGCGCGCCGGGATCGACGAGGCGCGGGCCATGGCGATCACCACATGGGCGAAATCGCGGCAGACCCCGCGCCGCGCCAGCAGGCTGTCGCTGGCGCTAGAGTTGGTCGCGCCCAGACCATAGGTGAAGGCACCCGCCACCCAATCCCAGATCGCGGCAATCCGGGCCCCGCCGGAAAGGCCGCCGAACTCACCCTCGACGAAGGGTTCGAACAGGTCCGACTGGCAATAGCGTGAGGGCATCAGGTAATCGACCACATCGCCCGGCAGCAGATGCGGCACCGTTTCGGGCAGGTCGGCAAAATGATCGGTGGGCCGCAGCACTTCGATTTCGGCAGTGTAGTCGACGATCAGGTCGCGCTCGACCCTCAGCCAGATCCGCTCACCCACTTCATCATGGCCGGGGACACGCGCGAAGTATTCAACCGGGCTGAGGCCCAGCGCGGCCGAGGCGATCCGCTGTTCGGGCAGCACCGCGGCCTCGATCTGCATCAGCATGTCGGTTGGCTGCGCGAAACGGTAGGCCAGCTCGCAATAAACCGAAATGGACACGCCTCAGGACTGGCCGTGATCGCTGCGCCCGAAATCGGGCCGCGCGTCGTCCTGGCCGAGCTCGATGATCGAGCGGCGGATCGCGCGGGTGCGGGTGAAGTGCTCGTGCAGCTGGTCGCCGTCGCCGATCCGGATCGCGCGCTGCAAGGCGGTCAGGTCTTCGGTGAAGCGCTGGAGCATTTCCAGCACCGCGTCCTTGTTGGACAGGAACACGTCGCGCCACATGGTCGGGTCGCTGGCGGCGATACGGGTAAAGTCACGGAAGCCACCGGCCGAATACTTGATCACTTCGCCTTCGGTCACCCCTTCAAGGTCCGATGCGGTGCCGACGATGGTATAGGCGATCAGGTGCGGCAGATGGCTGGTGACGGCCAGAACCAGATCGTGGTGCGCGGCGTCCATCACTTCGACCCGGGCGCCCAGCGCTTCCCAGAATGCGCTGAGCGCGGCCAGCTTGGCAGGGTCCGCGTCTTCGGGCGGGGTCAGGATACACCAGCGTTGCTGGAACAGGCTGGCAAAGCCCGCGTCGGGGCCTGACCGCTCGGTCCCCGCGACCGGGTGCGCGGGGATGATCGCGTGGCCGGGCAGTACCTCGGCCAGCGCCTTGGCGACGCTCTGTTTGGACGAGCCGACATCGCTGACCAGTGCATCGGCGGGCAGGGCACCAGCGAGTTCCTTGGCGGCTGCGGCCATCGCGCCAACGGGGACGCACAGCACTACCAGCTCGGCATCGTGCACGGCATCAGCGGCACTGTCGCAAACCTTGTCGACCAGTCCGCGCGTCGCCGCGCGAGCGCGGGTGGCCGGATCGGCGTCATAGCCGGTCGTCGTCGCCCCTGGCACGTGCGCCTTGACCGCAAGGCCAACCGATCCGCCCAGCAGCCCCAGCCCGATGATCGCGATCCGCTGAAAGCTCACTTCGCCGCCTCCGACAGTTCGCGTAGTACTTTGGCAACGCCGTCCATTTCCTCGGCAGTGCCGATGGTGATCCGCACGCCGCGATTGAGACCGGGGCTCGAAAACCAGCGGGTCATGTAGCCGGCCTTAGCCAGCCCTTCATAGGCGGCCTGGCCTGAAAGCTTGCCGTCGCACAGCACCAGCACGAAGTTGGCCTCGCTGGGCACGCAGCGCAGGCCGTGGTTGCCCAGCGCCTCGACTTGGCTGACGAACCGGGCGCGAACTTCGGCATTGTGGCGGCGCGAATGCTCGACAAAGGCCATGTCGTCCAGCGCAGCCAGGGCCATCGCCTGGGCCTCGTTGGAGACATTGAAGGCCCCGCGCAGGCGGTTGAGCACTTCGATCACTTCGGCAGAGCCAGTGCCCCAGCCCACGCGCTCTCCGGCAAGGCCAAAGGCCTTGGAGAATGTGCGGGTGGCGAGCACGTTGGGCTGGCTGGCGGCCAGGTCCATCGACCCGTCGTCATCAGCCGGATCGACATACTCGACATAGGCGAGGTCGATCACCAGAAGCACATCGGCGGGAAGGCCGGCGTGGAGCCGGGCAATCTCACTGCGGGGCAGAAAGGTTCCAGTGGGGTTGTTGGGATTGGCGACCAGCACCACCCGGGTTCGCGGCGTCACTGCGGCCAGCAGCGCATCGACATCGTTGGCGAAGTCCCTGGCCGGTGCCTCGACCGGCTCGGCGCCTGCGCGCCGGGCGACAATGTCGTAGAGCGAGAAGGCATATTGCGAGAACAGCACTTCGTCGCCCGGCCCGGCATAGGCGCTGGCGGCAAGGTAGAGCAGCTCGCCCGAACCCGCGCCCATGATGATCCGCGCCGGATCGATCCCGTGGTGCTGCCCAAGTGCTGCCCGAAGGGCGTTTGAATCGCCGTCTGGGTACCGCGAAGGGTGCGTGGCCTGTGTGCGTGCGGCCAGCGCAAGGACACTGCAACCCAGCGGATTCTCGTTGGCCGAAAGCTTGACCACAGCGCGCCCGTCATCGCCCGAGGCCTTGCCGGGGACATAGGCGTGGATCCCTGCGATCCACGGCTTGGGGGTGGGTGAATTGGCCATTGAGGCTGGCCCTTAGCAGGTGAAAGCCGATTTGCCAGCCAGTTCCTCCCCTTGCCGGGGAGGGGAACCATGCGAAGCATGGTGGAGGGGCACGCGCGAGTGGTCCCGGCGGAGAGGGCAGGACATGCTGTACGTGCCCCTCCACCACCTGCGGTGGTCCCCCTCCCCTTGCCGGGGAGGAATTGACACGGCCCGCCTCCTCCCCCAATCGGCCAGATATGGCCAAGCCTGCAATCCTCACTGCCAGCCAAGAGTTGGAACTAGCCGCCCCCCTGCTGCTCGATGGTGGCCAGAGTTTGCTGGGCGTGCGTGTGGCCTATGAGACGGTCGGTACCCTCAATGCCGACAAGTCGAATGCTATTTTGGTCTTCCATGCCTTGACGATGGATCAGCACATCGTCAGCCCGCACCCCAAGACTGGCAAGCCCGGTTGGTGGGCCAAGTCGTTTGGTCCGGGTAATGTCTTTGACACTGATCGCTATTTCGTGATCTGCGCCAACGTGCTCGGCGGTTGCATGGGCACCACCGGCCCGGCCAGCCTGGCGAGCGACGGCCAGCCCTATGCCATGCGCTTTCCCGTCATCACCATCCGCGACATGGTCCGCGCGCAAGTCGCCGTGCTTGATGCGCTGGGGATCGAACAGCTTCACGCCGTGGTTGGCGGATCGATGGGCGGCATGCAGGCGCTGAGCTTCGCCGCCAACTGGCCGGACCGCGCCCGCGCCGTGCTGGTCATCGCCAGCACCGCACGTCATTCCGCGCAAAACATCGCCTTTCACGAGGTTGGCCGACAGGCGATCATGGCCGATCCGAAGTGGAAGGGCGGCGATTACTATGGCGCCAAGGGCCCGGACAATGGCCTCGCCGTCGCCCGGATGGCGGCGCATATCACCTATCTTTCCGAAGAGGGGATGCACGAGAAGTTCGGTCGCAAGCTGCAGGACCGGACCGAGAAGACCTTCGGTTTCGACGCCGATTTCCAGGTTGAAAGCTACCTGCGCCACCAGGGGCTGAGCTTCACCGACCGGTTCGATGCCAACAGCTACCTCTATATCACCCGGGCGATGGACTATTTCGACCTCGCCGAAGAGCACGGCGGGCGGCTGGCCGATGCGTTCCGCGCCAGCAAGGCCCGCTTCTGCCTGGTCAGCTTCGATACCGACTGGCTCTATCCCACCACTGAAAGCCGCACGATCGCCCATGCGCTCAATGCGGCCGGCGCGCCGGTCAGCTTTGTTGAGCTGTCGGCCCCATTCGGGCATGACAGCTTCCTGCTCGATGTCCCCGCGCTCGACCGGGTGATTGCGGGGTTCCTGGGATGAGCGAACTACCGCCAGGCTATGAATTGACCGGCGAAAACAGCCGGATCGATCCGGTGGCGACCCATGCCTACCTGACCCGCAGTTATTGGGCCGAGGGGATCCCGCTCGACGTAGTCAAGCGTTCGATCCAGCACTCGATCTGCGTTGCGGTGTTCCACGGCGCGGAACAGGTGTCCTTCGCGCGGGTGATCAGCGATCAGGCGACGTTTGCCTATCTGGCCGATGTCTATGTGCTCGAGGAGCATCGCGGCAAGGGACTGTCGCATGCCATGCTCGACTACCTGCACGGACACCCGAACCTTCAGGGACTGCGGCGCTGGGCCTTGTTCACGCAAGATGCGCAAGGCCTCTACACTCAGCATGGCTGGTCGCAATATCCGCACCCCGAACGGATGCTGACCCGCGACGATCCGGAGGTTTACCGATGAGCGCGTTGCGCCCCGATCTTGCGATCATCGCCGAAAACGTCGCGCCGCGTAGCCGCGCGCTTGACGTTGGCTGCGGTGACGGTGCTCTGATGGCGGTGCTGCGCGATCAGCACCAGGTTGACGCGCGCGGGCTGGAGCTTGATCCGCATAACGTGGCGCTGTGCGTGGGCAAGGGGCTGTCGGTGATGCAGGGCGATGCCGATGCCGACCTGGCCGACTATCCCGACGCCTCGTTCGACTATGCGATTCTCAGCCAGACGCTGCAGACCACCAAGCGGCCTGACCAGGTGCTGGACGAACTGCTGCGAGTGGGGCGCAAGGCCTTCGTCTCGTTCCCCAATTTCGCGCACTGGAAAGTCCGCGCCAGCCTGCTTTGGAACGGGCGGATGCCGGTCACCCGGCTGCTGCCGGTCGCCTGGTATGAAACGCCCAATATCCACCACGTGACGGTCCGCGATTTCCGCGAGCTGGTGGCGCAGAAGGGTTACCGGGTCGAAGGCGAATGGTTCCTTTCGGGCGACAAGCGCATCGGTCCAGCCGCGGCGGCGTGGCGGGCCGAACATGCGGTGTTCTTGCTATCGCGCTGAAGGCGAGGGCGGTGTTGGATTGGGTTCACGCAGAGGCCGCAGAGAAGAAGGGGAGGCGCAGAGTTGTTGAGCTGCGCCGCAGGCTATCTTGCTATTCCGAGATCGCCCAAAACGCATCGCAGAGATAGAAAGCGGCTGCGCCGCAATCACTACACCTCTGCGCCTCTTTTTCTTCTCTGCGATCTCTGCGTGAACCATTCCACGCTATCCTAGGAAGCGTCGTTCACCAGCAAAACAGAGTCTTCGCGCCCCAGCGCCCACAAGCTGAGTCCCGCCGTTTTCGCGCGTTCAACCGCCAGCGACGTGGGCAGCGACACACAGACCAGCGTTGTTGCCCCGGCGCGCACTGCTTTCTCGACAATCTCATAGCTGCACCGCGCGGTCGATATCACGAAGCCGGGAGACAGCGGTTGTCCTGCACGGGCCATCGCCCCGACCAGCTTGTCGAGCGCATTGTGCCGCCCGACATCCTCGCGCAGCAGGCCGATCACGCCCTCGCTCGAAACCCAGGCCGCAGCATGGGCAGCGCCGGTTTGTTGGGTAAGGTGCTGCAGGGGACGCAAGGACCCGAGCGCAGTAAAGATTGCGGCGGGTTCGATAGCGGCATGCGCAGCAACCGGGGGCAGGGCGCGGGCCACTTCGGCCAGGTTGTCGATCCCGCACAGGCCGCAGCTCGATTCCGCGACGCGGCTGCGGACCCGCTCGGTCAGCTTGTCGATCCCCAGGCCTGACAATTGCGCGCGGACGATCCAGCCGTCGGGCACTTCGGCAACGGCGATGTCGGTAATTTCGGCGGCATTGGCCGCCAGCCCTTCATTGAGCGCAAAGCC
The DNA here is from genome assembly GCA_964582485.1 of uncultured Novosphingobium sp. Lineage (GTDB taxonomy): Bacteria > Pseudomonadota > Alphaproteobacteria > Sphingomonadales > Sphingomonadaceae > Novosphingobium. The sequence goes on along the minus strand of CAZOSI010000021.1, from coordinate 11,649 downwards.
GGTGGCGAAATCCTCCAGCTCGGCCGGCGTCGCCATCATCACGGCATACGAAAGCCCGTTGAATTCCAGCGCCACGGGGGCTTCGGGCACCCACGCGCGCATTACTGCGCGGCGGGTGCCGTCTGGCCTTACTTCAAACAGTTCGCCCGTCACATCCGCTTGAGCGCGCAGAGCTTGTTCCCGTCGGGATCGCGCAGGTAGGCGAGATAGAGCGCGCCCATGCCGCCTTCACGCACGCCCGGCGGATCTTCGATCGCGGTGCCGCCATTGGCAACGCCAGCTGCGTGCCAGGCATCGGCCTGTTCTGGGCTTTCCATGGCAAAGCCGATGGTGCAGCCGTTTCCGGCAGTGGCCGGCTGGCCGTCAATCGGCGGGGTGACCAGGAAGATGCCGCCATTGTGCATGTAGATCAGGCGGCCCTTGTCATCCTGGATGGCTTCCTTGCCGCCAATTGCCGTGAACGTGGCATCATAGAAGGCCTTCGATTTGGCCAGGTCGTTGGTGCCGACCATGTTGTGGCTGTACATGCCGCTCTCTCCTGTTGGGTTGCGATTCGCTACGTGTATCGACTGACAGCTTATGGTCAATCGCACTGGCGGCGCAATGACAGTTGCGGTTCAGAATTGCGGCGCTAGGCAGGATGCCATGAAGCGCCCTTTCCTCACCGCCTTGGCGGCTATCGTCCTTGTAACCCCAATTTCAGTGCAGGCTGAGAATGCCCCGGTTCAACCCGATCTCGATGCTCAGGCACGCTGCGCTGCCTTGTTTGCGATTGTTGCCAATGAACAGCGTCGCAATTCACCGGGCTCTGGGAAGTTTCCGCCGCTGGCCGAACAGGGCCGTGAATTCTTCGTTCAGACCGGGATGCGACTGATGAAGGAGCGGGAAATGGGGGAAGATGCGATCAAACCCTTTTTCATGGGGCTGATCGGCCAGATTCAAAAGGAATATGCCGAAGCTCCTGATGCCGGGACCCGTCTGGAGAAGGAAATGGGCAATTGCCTGACGCTCAGCAAGACCGTGGTATCGGCGACGCCCCAGGGTTAACCGTCTGCTCGTGTGGCTGGCCCGGTTCTCTGAACCTTGCTGCCGATTGCACGGCCCGTTCAGCAGCGTGAAAGCGGCTAATGACTAAATCCGGCCCGTGCCCGGTATTCGGGTTCTGGAGGGCTCACTTAAAATGCCGATCTTGAAGGTCCTGCCGCTTGCGGCGCTGTCCGCACTTGCTCTGATGCCGGTTCCAGCTGCCGCCAAGGCGGATCGCCCGCTTTCGCGCGATCTGTCTGACCCGCGCAAGCAACAGGCGATCGGCGACATGCTGGGCGCGCTGATCGGGGTCATGCTGGAAATGCCGGCCGACCCGCTGGCCCGGATGGCCGAAGCCGCCGGCGATCGCGACGCTGCCCGCCGGATCCCGCGTGGCGCGAAGATCGCCGATCTGGCCGGACCCGAAGCACGGCGCTTGCCGCGCGAAGTTCGGAGGCGCGCTCCGGCGATGGTAGGCGCAATGGGCGAACTAACCGCCGCGCTTGAAGACATGGCACCTGAATTCGAACGGATTGGGCGCGATTTCGAACGGCGGATGCAGCAGGCCGATTGACCGCGCCTTTCGTTTGAAAGCCCCTTGCAAGCGCATCTGTGTCAAAATGGGCAGGGCCGAAGGGTTACGGATTGCCAAATCCCCCAGATACTGCATCTTGCGGGAACTCTGAGGGAATCGGGTCGTATGGCGGTAATAGCCGTCTTCAGCATGAAAGGAGGCGTCGGGAAGACCACCCTTGCGGTGGAATTCGCGCACCGCTCTGCTTTGACTCAGGCCGCAAGACCTTGCTGTGGGATCTCGATCCGCAGGGTGGGGCCGGTTTTCTGCTGGGTCAGCCCGATTTGCAGCGCAGCCGCGCGGTCAGTTTGTTCCAGCGCGAAGGCAAGCCGCGCCAGTTGGTGGAACAAACCTCACTTCCCAATCTCGATTTGCTCCCCGCCGATCCTTCGCTGCGCAACCTGCCGGTGCAATTGGCCCGGATCGGGATGCGTACCCGGCTGGCGATGATGACCAAGTCGCTCAAGGCTGAATATGAGCGGATCATCCTCGATTGCCCGGCTGGGCTGGGGGAACTGTCCGATCAGGTCTTGGCCGCCGCAGACCTTTTGATTGTGCCGCTTCCAGCTTCACCATTGTCTTCGCGCGCACTCGAGATGTTGCGTACAGAGCTGTTGCAGCTGCATCATCGGCACCCCCCAATTCTCCCGGTGCTTTCGATGTATGACGCGCGGCGGCAGCTGCACCAGGAAGTGCGGGCCGGGCTTGCTTCCAGCTGGCCGGTCGTCCCGCTCGCAACGCATCTGGAGCAGCTTGCGGTCCGCCGCGAACCGCTTGACCACTTTGCGCCCAAAAGCCCGGCGGCTGTCGCGTTGAGGCGATTGTGGGCCGGGATCGAGGCTAAGTTAGGTACCCCGATTTTGACAGGCCAACGCCGCGATCCGGCACAACCAGTGCAGCCGCTGCCTGCTTGAACCACTTCCGGATATTCTGCTTGCCCCTCTGGCCTGGGGCGAGCGGACACCTTACCACACCGGAATGACCAAAAGCGCGCGGCATGCCATTGTCGATATAGGCTCCAACTCGATCCGGCTGGTCATTTTCGGCGGGACACGGCGCAAGCCCAAAGTGCTTTATGACGACAAACTGATGGCGGGGCTCGGTCGGGGGGTAGTCGCACGTGGCAAGCTGGAACGGCAGGCCATGGACCGCGCCCTCGCCGAACTGGCCCGCTATGCCGCCCTGTTGCGCTTGATTGCGCCAGATAGCCTCGAGGTCGTGGCGACAGCGGCCGTTCGCGACGCCGCCAATGGGGAGGCGTTCCTGAATCGGGTCCGGGCGCTCGGCTTGCCCGCCCGGTTGCTGTCTGGCGCTGAAGAGGCGCAGGCATCGGCCTGGGGCGTAATCGCATCGCATCCCGCCGCCATCGGGCTGGTCGCTGACCTGGGCGGGGGCAGCCTCGAACTTGCGCGGATCGCACACGACAAGGTCCACGAATGTGTATCGTTCCGGCTTGGAATCATCCCGGTTGCGGCGATCCGGGCGCAGGGCCGGGGGCGGTTGCGCGGGGAGTTGATCCGGGAACTGAACGATCTTGCGTGGTTGGGCGAGGTGCGCAGACAGCAATTGTACCTTGTCGGCGGGGCGTGGCGCGCGCTCGACAAGGCCAGAGTTCAGCTGTTCGGCGGTGTCATTGGTGAGCCATTCCCGGCGGACGACACACGCCGGATCAAACAGTCGGTTCGTGAGCTCAGCGTACAGCGGCTGGCGGCGATGCCCGGGATCAGTGCGGCCCGGGCGGCCCAGATTGGCCATGCTGCAGCCCTGCTGCGCGCGCTAGTGGTCGAGACTGACCCGAGCGAGGTGGTGGTTTCCGGGGCCGGCCTGCGTGAGGGGCTGCTGTTCAAGGGCCAGGCCTGAGTTTTCCACCTTTATTCTCGCCCTAACAGCAGGCCGGTGGGTTGAAGCGCGAATCGCGCTCCGCCATTGGGGTCTGTCATGTGGTATCTTTATCAATTCCCGCTGTGCCCGTTCAGCCGCAAGGTCCGCCTGCTGTTGAGCGAAAAGGGCGTCGGCTACGACCTGTGGCGCGAAAATCCATGGGAAGGGCGCGATGAATTCCTCGCGCTCAACCCGGCCGGACGAACCCCGGTGCTGCACGATCCGGCCAAAGGCACCACTCTGGTCGATAGCCGCGCGATCTGCGAATATTTCGAAGAAACGGTCGACAAGAACCCGATGATCAACGGCACGGCGGCGAGTCGGGCGGAAATCCGCCGCTTGGTCGCGCTGTTCGATGAAAACTTCTTCGGCGACGTGACCGGACCACTTCTGCATGAACGGATGAAGAAGCGGCTGGTCTATCGCCAATCACCCGACAGCAGGGTGCTGCGCGAGGCGATGAAGCTGGCGCACGAGCATCTGTACTATATCGACCACCTGATCGATCACCGGCCCTGGCTGGCCGGCCCGTCAATGAGCCTGGCCGATCTGGCTGCAGCAGCGCAGATTTCGGTCGCAGACTATCTTGGCGGACTAGACTGGACCGGTCACGATCAGGCCGCAGGCTGGTATTCTGTGTTCAAGAGCCGGCCCAGCTTCCGTCCCTTGCTGGCCGAGCGCATGGAAGTGATCCAACCCCCCAGCCATTATGCCGACGTGAACGCTTAAAACGCGATCATGTCGCTCAGCACTTTGCCGAACCCGGTCGTGAGGTCGGCCACCGGATCGCCAAGACAGCGCCGCTTGCGAACATAGACCCGCTCGTCACCCAGCGGAATATGCTGGAAAGCGTCCCACGGCTCGTCTCCGGTATCGAAATCGACCAGTACCGGCAGTGGCAGGCTGCGTGCGATTTCCAGCCCCAGGATTTCTGCAGTCTGCTGGCGCCGGGTCATCGCGGCGAGGTCAACGAAGTCGACCGCTTCTGCCTCACCGCCAGACCAGCGAAGCCGTCGGCCGCTGTTGGCTACGCTGCCACCGCTGAGCACCATGTCTTCATCGGCCAGCAGGGTCCCAAGCTCAAGCCAGACCTGAATCGGGTCGATCAGCAGCACTTCCCCGCTCTGGTGATGCGGGGTGCCGTCCCTGGTCACGAAGAATCCAGGCCAGCTGGCAACAGTGAAGGGCTCGACAAGGCGCCGCGCTGCAACGGAAAGGCTCGATGCGAGGACCGGTTCGAGCATGTCACCGCCGATTGTCGCGTCGCCGCTTAGCAGCAGCAGGGGCTGGCCCGGGCTGCGCCTTTGAGTGTCGCGGGATCTGCAGCGATTGAGGGGATCGGGCTCAATATCTTCTACAATTACAGCACACCGGCACCGACTTTGCTGCCGATCACGGTTTCGCCGACCAGCGGCAATCGGTTCCTGAAGATCAACTTCACGGGCAACAATGCCGCCTCGAACACTGCCCAGGTGACGTTCAATGTCAGCCTGCCGGCCAACCTTAACCTCAACGCGATCCAGAATCTGGCTTTCGATGCCTCGATTTCGTGCAATATCCAGGGCGGGCAGGCGAATGGTTCGACCAATACCGGAACCTTCGCCAATGCCGTGGTTTTCCCGGTGACCGTGCTTTCGGCACTACGGACCTACTACGCAGGCGCCGCGCTTGATTTTGGCGAGATCGGGGCAATCCCGGCGGTCCCGCCCAGCCCGGTCCGGACCAGCCCGTCGAACTACATCTTCGTCCAGAGTTCGGGCGCCTATTCGGTGACGCTGGCTTCGCAGAATGCCTGCAAGGTCAAGAAGCCAGGTGCGGCCACCGTTAATGACGAGGTGCGCTACAACCTGAAATTCCTGGGCAATACGGTCAGCAATGCGACGAATCCGACTGTCAACCAGACCGCGATCAGCCGGACTTGCATCGGCGCCGGGCTAGCCACGGCCGGGCAACAGTTGCCGATCCAGGCAACCCTGATCGACGGCGGGCAGAACAAGAACCCGTCACCGACCTATACCGACATCCTGACGGTGACGATCACGCCGCTGGCCTACAACATCCTCGGAACCGACAACTGCGGAAGCTTTACGGTTCCCTGATCCCGGCTATCCGGAATTCGGATAAAAGCCGGCCCGCCATTCCCAATCGGGATTGGCGGGCCGGCTATTTTCTGGCTTTCGCCGGGTTTGTTAGCGCGGTTCGATCCGGAAGCTGAGCGAACCGGTCTGGCCGTCCTTGGGCAGCTGCAGTTCGAGGCTGCGGTCGGTCATTGCAGCGCGATTGGATTCCGAGACCACCACGGTCCCGCCGCCCACGCCGAGCGCGATCTTCTTGCCATCAACCACCAACTTGGCATCGGCCAGAGCGGGCGAATAGTCAGCCACAACGCGGTAGCCGCCGGGGCTGTTGCAGAATTCCATGAGCGTGCCAAGCGAGACCGCGCCGGCCTTCGGCGCAATCATGCTGGCTTCGACATTGGCGCGGCAGATCACCGGCAAAAAGTCCACCACCGAAATGGTGTTTTGCTTGGAACCGACAGCGACCGACGGCTGGAAGTCGATGGCCGGGGCGATTGTGGCACACAGACTGGCAGCAACCAGCCCTAGCTTGATCAATTTCATAACGGCCTCCCGAATTTCATCGAGATGCTGAATGCCACGTCAACCTCAATGCCCGGTGTCTCAGGAATTTTGACGTGGACTTATGCGCAGACCGAATTTCCTGCAGCCATGCGGCAGGAAATTCCCCCTGCGGCAAGGGTTTGCCGATGATCTTCCCAGTCAGCGGCTCGATTCACCATAAGCGGGAATCGGCCGCAATTCGCAGAATATCGCGCGGTGCTTGCAGTCTTGGGCGGCCATGGTAACCTCGGCTCATGGGGGATTTGGGCCGTTCCGAACCGGATCTGGAAATCGTTCGCGCCGCCTTTGGTTGCGGCGAGGTACTGGCGCGAACAATTGCCGACCTGGCCCGCGGTAGCGAGCATCCGCGCGGCGCGCAGCTATGGCCACTGGGTGACCGCGATGAAACCACCTTGCTGACCCGCGGGCAGGCCCAGGAAGTCGCCTATGGCCGCGAAGGCGCGATGCTGGTGCTGCTTCCTCTCGGCCCGGGCGATTTCTATGGCAATCTGGCCGGAGCAGGCGACGGCGATGCCCAGGTCGAAGCGACCAGCGATGGCGCGGGCGCGCATTTCGGCGCAGCCGCCGTGGTGCGCCTGATGGAAAGCTATTCTTGCGTAGCTGTGGCGATGACTCGCCACCTGTCGTTGCGGCTGGCGGCGATGCGGCGGCGCATGGTTGAGGCCGCGATGCTATCGGCGACCGGCCGGATCGCCGCAGAACTCCTGCGCCGGGCGGGGCGCGATCCGGACAACACGATCCGCCCGATGCCGGTTTTTGCCGAATTGGCCACCGCCGTGCAATCGACCCGCGAAACCGTCTCGCGCACCGTATCGCAATGGGAAAAGCGCGGGCTGGTCAAGCGGGTCGAGGGCGGACTGCAAGTGGTTGCCGCGCACCGGCTGGAAGAGCTGGTCTATTGAAGCGCCCGCAGCAGATGCGCCGAACCGCCCAGTTCTGCCTCGTCCGGCAGATATAGCTCGGTAACGAACCCGGCATCGGCGCGCGCGGCCAACGAGACGGCCAGCGCATCGCTGGCCAGCACCACCCCGGCGGGGGCGTGCAGCATCAGATTCCGGGCAAGGCGGGGCGCCGATCCATAGGCAAGCAAGGCGCCGCTGACCGGATCGGGCAACACGGATGCGATCGCCAGGTGTGCGCCGATCGCTGGTGCGGGCGTGCCGGCCATCCGGCACGCTTCGCCCATCGCGACCAGTGCAGCGAGGCAAAGTTCGATATCTTCGCTGACAATCTCCCATTGTCCGGGGTTGGCACGGACTGAACCAGGGGCAAGCAGGTCCAGCGCCTGCGCCACCGGTGCAGTCGCAGCGGCGATCTGGTCGGGGGAGGGCGGCGGATCGCCGGTCAGGCTGTCGATTGCGATTGACGCCAGCAGGACCAGGCGGCGGGCCGGTTCGGGTTGTTCTGGCGGGAACAGCGCTTCAACCACGGTGTCGCGCGGGATTGCCAGCCGAACCTGCCGGCCCAGCGCGACCCGCCACAGCGCACCCTGCCGGGCAGTGTTGGGGCCGCCGCCGTCCTGATCGGTGACAATCAACTGGGCAAGCCCCGCGCCGAGTCGCGCGGCATGGAGCGCCGCTCCGCCGATCGCCAGCGCTCCGGCATGAGCCGTGGCCAGCGGATCGTGGACCGACGTGGCGGCCGGGCTGGCGATCCGGATGCTGGCGCAGCGCGGCAGGACGGAATCGAACCGGGCGAGCCAGGCCTGACCCGCCGGGGCGACTGACTGCGCCGCGAACTGATCAGGCGGGCAAGGCAGCACGGCGTGAACCGCACAGCCGCGGGCCAGCAGGCGTTCGGCAATGACCAGATCGGCGCCTGCCGCCAATGCCCCCCAGGCAAATCCGGGCTTCAGATCATCGATCAGGGTATTGAGCGCCAGCGTCAGTTCGGCTTCGGATGTGCCGTCCGCCGCAATGCCCATTTGCCCCGCATAGTGCAGACAGGCGGGTGGCGCGAAACGGGCAAGCCAGGCGTCATCGTCCCCGCGCGCCGCGGCAATCTCGTGCAGCTGCGCCAAGGTTGCGGCGCGATCGTCCCAGCCATCGGGATCGTGCGAAACCGCCGCCTCCATGGCCTGCTCGGCCCTGGCCTGGTCGCCCAGCAGCAGGAGCGCCTCGGCCCGGGTGGCGGCCAGGAAATAGGGCGTATCTACCGGCGGCACAGGCGCATCGAGCATGGCCAGCACCGCGCGCGCACCCTCGGCCGCAAGCTCGGGCGAGCCGGCCAGCAGATGCAGAGTCGCGGCGTTGATCGCCAGATAGGGCGCGGGCGAAAGCGAATGAGCGGCGGCGTATGAGGCGGCGGCATCGGCCATCAGACTGCGCCGGGTTTCACCGCCAGCCAAACGCCCACGCGCCTTGAGCAGCCGCCCTTTGACCGCCAGCGCCCCTGAATCGTCAAGACGCGCAGCATAGCCGCCCGCCTCAAACAAGGCCCAAGCCCGCTCCACCGCCCCGGCACGGGCGAGCGCGGTGATTGCGGGAAGGGTGAGGGACACTCGAGCCGCTTGCGCTTACTGGTGTCCGTGCCGTGCCAAGGGGCTTTCGGGGGAATCGACCTCACCTGCGGTGTGTTGCGAAGTATGCGGCAATTCCGCTCGCATCCGGATCAGCCGCGAATCGCAGCCATAACAACGCGGATGAATTCCTCCGTGGGTGAATGTCGTCACGATGCTGGCAATGGTGGCCCCCATTGCGGTGCCTCCATGTGCGGACTTTGCGCTTGCGGGCACCGCACCAAGCAGTGCGAGCGTTGTGCAGGCGATGACAGAAGTTAGAATTTTCATCTTATCATCCTTTTTAATCTAGCGGAGCCAATTATAAAATTTCTACCACCATTCGCAAAATTCTATATAGAAAATGAATAATATTACAATTAGAAATAAGTATAAACGGTCACAATCTCTAAAAAAATCTCCATTTTGTAATAGTAGTTTTGCAAATAGAAGGAGATTTATTTAGACCAACAGTGGTCCAGATATTTGTCCTCGCGCAATTTTCCCGCCAACTGGTGGTGGGTTCTTAGTGATTGGATCGATTTCAATCGCAAGCTCTGGGCCCGAAGCTTGATTGATCAGTACCTCGAGATTAAATTTTTCATCATACGATCCGTCGTCAATGTTCTGGGGGCTATTTCCTGATGATTTGATCACAATTCGGCGAAGCTTGCTCGTATTCTTTTTGGTCATCCAGTATCGATCTTTGTTGTTCGCGTCACCGAGTGTGACTGCCTTCTCGTCTTTAGGAAATCGCCAATTCCAGTATTCGCTGAGAACCAAGTCAACCTGAACATTTTTGTCCTGTGGGACACGAAGGTAGTATTCTCCCGAATCGGTTTCGCCGACTAGGCGATCTTCGGACGGCTCGTCACCTGGGCCGACACCAAGTTCCGTCATAACAAGGCTTAGTGTGCGTCTTTCAGTGTCGGGAACCAGATCAAACACCACAGTTCCAATTGTATCGATCTTCTCTGGATAATTCTGATCGGGATCATTGATTGTGTGGCGGTCGTTTTTTTGGTTTTATTTCGGATTGTTGTAGAAATAGTAGTCATTGCATAACCTCCTGTTATTTTTTGTAAATTCTACGAAGCTTGGAAATCTGCGTGAGCCAAGCCTTCCAATCTTGGTTTGCGGGATCATGGGCTTGCAATTTTTTTGCCGCGGAGGCCGCTTCGTTCAACACCTTTCGAGCCAGATCAGTCCTCTTCAAATCTAGGAAAAGCTTTCCCAGCCCGATGCTGGCCAACATGCGCGCTTCGACCAACCGCATGTCGTTGGGGTTCCGATGCGCAAGCGTCGTAACAAAGCTTACTTGCGTCTCCCGCACTCGAACTGATTCTTGACGGTTTCCGGCTGCAAAATGGGCGTCGGCTTGCCAAGCATATGCCGAAGCTAGGTTTAGGGAGATCTCGATATCTCCTGGCTTGCGGAGCAGCGCGCTTTCGAGCCGTTTTGTTGCGGAGACGCAATGTTGTAGGGCCTTCGCCGCATTGACTGGTTGCGCTAGTTCAATTGCGCAAAGATTGCCTTCAGCATAGCTGGCCTCCACAATCCATTCTATGTCGGCTCCGGGGCGCTCGGCCAAATCCCGTGTGAGGTCACGATACCTAGACCAATGCGGCTTTGCTCTTTCAGCTCGTTGCGCAGCGGTACCCTGTCCACTCCGAAAGTTCGCCTCACCAAGCCAGTATTCACTTTTGGCGTGAGTCAGCTGATAATACCCATTCTTAGGATTGCGGGACATTAAGTCTGCAGTGATTTTGGCCGCCGCTTCAGCTTCCGCGACTCCATGCTTGAAACGCCGAACAGAAGAGAGGTCGTCTTCGGCCATCCCCTGAAACAGCCGCGCTCGCCGGAGCAGAATCTCGTCAGGAAACTCCGATTGCGGATTGCTTGAATACCGCGCCATCACCCGCTGATTGACTGCATCCATCACGTCAAGCCGTCCAACGCCCTTCAGCTTATTCCTGAGATCCGTCAGCATAAATTCGACCAAACCTTCCGCCTCTGCCCGCTGGCGTTCGGCCTCGGCGCGGGCGCGCAGGGCCACCACCAGCAAGGCGGACAGCACTAGGCTGAGAATCACCGCGCCCGCCGTGACGGCCATCACGCGGCGCTGCCGGGACTGGGCGTCGCGCTGGACCAGCCGGTCGAGCGGTTGGGCGCTGAGCCCGGCGGCGATCTTGAGCAGGCCGAGCCGTTTGCCGTCCTGGCCTTCGCGAAAATCGGCGGCGAGCGGTTCGAGCGCGGCGCCGTTGCGGCGCAGCAGCGGATCGGGGAAGGCTTCGTCCGGCTCTCCGGCGATCAGCGCGGCCAGTATCGGGCGGCCCGGATGAAGCTGGCGGAACAGTTCGATCTCTTGCCCGACCCAGCGGCTTGCCCGCGCGGCCGGGCTGGCGATCACCACCAGCGCGGCGCTGTCGCTCAGCGCTTCGCGGACCTGGGCGGAAAGATCGGGGCCGGCCGCGAGTTCGGCGCGGTCAATGAAGATCGGAGCAAGGCGGGTGCCGTCGGGCAGACGGCTTGCCTCCAGCTTGCGGTGCAGCCACGCGGCAAACCGCGCGTCGGCATGGCTGTAGCTGACGAACGCCCGGTAACGGGACGCTGCATTGGCGACCAGGTCCTCTTTCATAAGGCTCCCCACCTGTTGGGCGGAGATTGTCTTACTTTCCAAGGCTTGGCAACGGCCTGATGCGCGCAAAACGGCAGATTGCCGGCTCGATTGTCCCGCGCCGGCACTGTGGCAGTTCGGTTACGGATGGGGCCCGATCTAACCAGTCGATTAAAACGGGTTGTCAAGCAGGCCAGACGGTGTTCTATTCGAGTCTGCAACCGCCCGGGTAAGGGACGGGCACAATGAGGAGAGTGGGCTAATGAGGGGTAAGTTGACCCTGCTTGCCGGCGTCTGCGCCGGGGCAATCGCGTTTCCGGCCTATGCACAGGATGCGGCAGCGGGAGAAGAAGAGAGCGGCACCGAAATCATCGTTACCGCACAGCGCACCAATCAGCGCCTGCAGGACGTG
>CAZOSI010000020.1:0-25945 GCA_964582485.1 uncultured Novosphingobium sp. | reverse complement strand
TTCATCATCCCAGCCATTTTTGGCGTTATTTACAAACTGTGTCGGAGTTTCGAACCCAAATCTGAAGAGGTGAGCCATCACTCCGCCGCCAGCAATTCCTCCGCCCCCTCAAGATCGACGCTGACCAGCCGCGAAATCCCGCGTTCGACCATGGTCACGCCGAACAGGCGGTGCATGCGGCTCATCGTCACAGCGTTGTGGGTGACGATCAGGTAGCGGGTCTGGGTTTCGAGCACCATCGCGTCGAGCAGGTCGCAGAAGCGTTCGATGTTGGCATCGTCCAGAGGCGCATCGACTTCGTCGAGCACGCAGATTGGGGCGGGGTTGGTCAGGAACAGCGCGAAGATCAGCGCGATCGCGGTGAGCGCCTGTTCGCCGCCCGAGAGCAGGGTCAACGACTGCAGGCGCTTGCCGGGGGGCTGGGCAAAGATCTCAAGGCCCGCTTCCAGTGGATCGTCGCTGTCGACCAGCGCGAGGTGCGCCGCGCCGCCTTCGAACAGCTTGGTGAACAGCCGCTGGAAGTGCGTGTTGACCGCTTCGAACGCGGCGCGCAGCCGCTCCCGCCCTTCGCGGTTGAGGTTGCCGATCGAGCCGCGCAGGCGGCTGACCGCCTCGGTCAGTTCGGCCTGTTCGGCCAGACTGGTGCCATGCTTCTGTTCGGCCTCGGTTAGTTCATCGGCGGCGAGCAGGTTGACCGGGCCGAGCCGCTCGCGGTCAGCCACCAGCTTGTCGTGCTCGGCGCTTTCCTGCGGGGCCGGGCCGACTTCGGCCGCGGAAAATTCGAAGCGTTCGGGCAGCAAAGGCGGCGGGCACTGGAAGCGTTCGCCCGAAATTCCGGCCATTTCGGCGCGGCGGCCTTCCTCGTTTTCGGCCCGGGCGACCGCGCCGGCGCGGGCTTCGCGGGCAGAGGCGAGCGCCTCGTTGGCCTGATTGAACTGAGCATCGATCCGACGCGCCGTTTCGCCGAGTTCAGCGACCTTAGCTTCGGCGGCGGCGAGTTCGGTGGTGATTCGGGTGCGGACGGCATCCCCCGCTTCGATCTCACGGATCAGGCTGGCGGGTTTGGCCGCGACTACCGCGCGTTCCTCGGCGATTTCCTCGAACCGGCGGGTCATCGCGGCGAGGCGGCTGGCGGCATCGCCAGCGCGCGCCTGCCACGATTTGATGTCGCTGCGCTGGGTGTTGCAGCGCTCACGCGCGACGGCGAGAGCCTGATCGTGCGCGGCGAGCCCGGCGGTGGCGCTTTGCAGGCCTTGCCGCGCGGCATCGTGGCGGGCCTGGGCGGCGGCAAGCTGGGCGCGGCCGGTTGCGGGATCGGGCAGTTCGGCGCGGCGGGCCTCGGCGGCCTTTCGCTCGGCCTCGGCCTGGCTGCGCTGTTCGGCAATGTCGTTGGCGCTGGCGGCCAGTTCGATGCGGCGGGCTTCGATCCGGGCCTTGGCCGCCTCGGCCTGATCGAGCGCGCGCAGAGCGGCGCGCTCGGCATCGGCGGCAGCGGCCAGTTCGCGCTCGGAGGCGATCACGCCCAGTTGCAGTTGGTTCAGTTCGGCGGTGACGGTCTGCGCCTTGGCTTCCGCCGCTTCCGCCGCGCCGCGCAGTGCCGGCAATTCGGCTTCGAGCACGGTCAGGCGGTTCTCTGCCTCGAGCCGGGCGGCTTCGGCAGCACCTTCGCCCTGGCTGACAAAGCCATCCCAGCGGCGGATCCGGCCACCCTTGGTAACCAGCCATTCGCCGGGGCCAAGCGCGCGGCCATCGTCGCTTTCGGCAACGTGGACCAGTGCCAACCGGGCTTTGAGCTCGTCCGGGCACTGGCTGACATGCGCGGCCAGGCTGTCAGCTACGGCAGTTGGGGCGTCAGCCCCGGTCCAGAACCGCCCGTCACCGTGCTGTGCCGGACCAAGCGGGGCCTTGGCATCGCGGCCCAAAACAGCGGCGAGCGCGCGTTCATAACCCGGCGCGGCCCGCACCGCATCAAGTGCGACGCGGCCATGCTTGCCGGCGGCCTGCTTGGCCCGGGCATCGCGGTCGCGAACCAGCGCGCCATGCTCGCGTTCCACCCCGGCGAGTTCGGCCTTGGCCGAGGCGAGCGCGGATGACGCTTCATCGCGTGCGGCCTGCAGCTCGGCCTTGCGGGCCTGCTGCCCTTCCAGCGCGGTGTGCGCCGTGGCCAGCGAAGTCGCTGCTGTGTCGCGCGCCTGTTCGGCCCGGGCGAGTGCCTCGAGCGGATCACCTTCGCGGGTCAGGCTGTCGGCCAGTTCGGCCTGGCGGCGAGCTTCGGAATCGAGCCGCGACAGGCGCTGCTGGGCCTGCGAAAGTTCGGCATCGGCGACGCGCCATTCGGCCTCAACCCCGGCCTGGGCGGCGGTGGCGTTGGCGAGGGCGATTTCGGCTGCGCGCAGATTGCGATCAGCATCGTCGAGCGCGGCAGCGACGATCGGGCGGCGCTTTTCATCGGCTGCAAGCGCTTCCTCGCCGTCGGCCAGTTCGCGCTCCAGCCGGGCGAGAGCTGCGGCGGCATCGTGGGTCAGCCGGTCGGCATCGCCGCGGTCTTCCTCCAGCCGCTGGTGCTGGCGGTCGAGATCCTTGAGTTTTTCCTCGGCCGCTTCGAGCTGACTGGTCAGCTGGGCCATGCGGTGGCCGTGCGCGGTGGCGTCGTCGCGGCGGTCGGCAAGTTCGTCGCGCGCTTCGGCCAAGGCATTGGCGGCGGCGTGCTGCGCGTCCTGCGCCGCCTTCATCGCTGCTTGCGCTTCGGCCACGCGCGCTTCGGCTCCTTGCGCCTCGGAGCGGGCGGCTTCGGCGGCGGCGGCGGCATCGCGCCAGCGAGCGAAGACCAGCCGCGCCTCGGCCACTTTGATTTTGTCGGACAGCGCCTTGTAGCGTTCAGCAGCGCGGGCCTGGCGGCGCAGCGAACCGATCTGCGCGTCAAGCTGGCCCATCAGGTCTTCGAGCCGGGCGAGGTTGGCCTCGGTCGCGCGGAGCTTTTGCTCAGCATCCTTGCGGCGGACGTGCAGCCCGGCGATTCCGGCGGCTTCCTCCAGCATCATCCGGCGTTCGGCCGGCTTGGCGGCGATTACGGCGGCGATCTTGCCCTGGCTGACCAGCGCTGGGGAGTGCGCGCCGGTGGCGGCATCGGCAAAAACCAGCGCTACGTCTTTGGCCCGCACGTCGCGGCCGTTAACGCGGTAGGCACTGCCCGCGCCGCGTTCGATCCGGCGGACGACCTCCAGCTCGCTATCGTTGTCCCCGGTATCGCAATGGAGCACTACTTCGGCGAAGTCGCGCGGCGGGCGCGATGTGGTACCGGCGAAGATCACGTCTTCCATCCCGCCGCCGCGCATCGATTTGGGCGAGTTTTCGCCCATCACCCAGCGGATTGCCTCAAGCAGGTTGGACTTGCCGCAGCCGTTGGGGCCGACGACCCCGGTCAGCCCCGGCTCGATGCGCAGTTCAGCTGGCTCAACAAAGCTCTTGAATCCAGAGAGCTTGAGCCGCTTGATCCGCATCGTGCCGGTCCGTTCCCCCCTTAAGCCGGCTTAGCGGGCGCCGGCGTTCTGCAGCGCCAGCTTGACCACCGGCCAGGTGTTGCCGTCGATCTTGGCACCATTGATGAAGAAGGTCGGGGTGCCTGTAACGCCCATTTCAGTGGCCGCCTTGTTGGTGGCATTGGCCAGCGCGGTCGCCTTGGAGATGTCGGCGGTGCAGGTTGCGCCCTGGGCAGCGGAAATCCCGCGGCTGGCGAAGAAGGTGTCCATCCCGCCAACCTTTGCGATCGCGCCAAAGCGCTGCTGCGGCGGCAGTTCGCTGGCGGCCTGGAACTGGGCCTGGTTGGCCTGGAGGTTGGCGAACATGGTCTTCTGGAACGCCCAGAACTGGTCGGCAAGCGGCACCACGGCCTCGGTAGTGCCGCAGGTCGTCAGCAAAGTTGCCGGAACGTCGAGCGCGTTGAGCATGTAGAAGCGAAGTTCATAGCTGACCTTGCCGCTGCCGACGAAGTCTGCGAGCAGTTCCTTTGATCCGGTTTCCGAGAATTCGGCGCAATGCGAGCAGCTGAGCGCACCATATTCGATCAGCTTGACCGGGGCATTCGGATTGCCGACCTTGTAGCCGCCATCGGCAGTCACCTCGACCACTTCGGTCCAGGTCTTGCCGGCCGGCGCGGCTACGGCGGCAGCTGCTTCACCCTTGGGGGCATCGCCGGCGGGCGAAGCGGGCTCGCTCTTGCAGGCAGCGAGCGCCAGCGGGGCGAGGGCGAGCGTCAGGAACAGGCGGGTGCGCGTGGTAAGCATGGCAGGGTCGATTCCTTGGTTTTCGAGTCGGGAAAGCTAGCCCGGAACGGGCAGGCGAAGAAGCAAGGAAGTGCTGGCCTCCCTGCTTCTCCACAGCTGAATCAGCGCGCCGCGGCGGCCAGCAAGGGCTGCAGGCTTTGCCAGTCATAGACTTCTTGCAGCTTGCCGTTGATCATGAAGCTGGGAGTGCCCTGGACACCAAGTTTGGTGCTGGCCTCTTCGGTCTGTCCCGCCAGCTTTTGTGCAAGCGGGCGATTGGCCAGGCACTGGTCGAGCTGCGCCGGGGCATAGCCGCGACCAAGCATCAGCTTGTAGAGGCCCATGTCCTGCGCCACCGCCTTCATGCGGGGGGCGAATTCCAGCGTGGCCCAGCGCTTCTGAACGTCTTCAGACGGGGTCTTGAGCCAGGAGGACTGCGCAGCCAGAATGGCATGGTGATTGCCGGCAAATTTGCTGTCCGGGCCGCACTGGGCCAGCAGGGTTGCGGGCACATCAATGACGTTACGGAAGAACGGACGCATTTCGACCGCGACCTTGCCCTGGCGAACCGGGCCGGTGAGGAGTGGGCCCTTGCTGTCATGGGCATAGTGCGCGCAGTGCGGGCAGGTATA
The DNA here is from genome assembly GCA_964582485.1 of uncultured Novosphingobium sp. GTDB lineage: Bacteria > Pseudomonadota > Alphaproteobacteria > Sphingomonadales > Sphingomonadaceae > Novosphingobium. The sequence continues at coordinate 21,051 of CAZOSI010000020.1, read as the reverse complement.
GCTGATGAACTCAACCAGCCGAACCTTGGCGGCTGGATTGCCGATCAGGTGGTTCCCGGCCGGGGTACGGGTCAGCTTGGTATCCCATATCAGCTTGCCGGCAGCGGCTTTGGCCTTGGCGGCGGGGGCTGCAATCCCCGGGGCGGAAACGGCAAGTGCGGTTAGGGCAAGGGTTCCGGCAATGGCGGCAGCAATGAATTTGGTCATGTTACTTCAGGCTTTCATCCAGTTGCGGGCGCAGTGCGGCCCAGTCGTGCGTGTTCTTTAGCAGGGTTCCGTTGATTGAAAAACCGGGAGTTTTGGCAACCCCCAGGGCAACCGCAGCTTGCGAAGCGGCGGTCAGCCGCGCGGCCATCGTCTTGTCATTAAGGCAGCGCTCAAGCTGTTGGCGGTCATAGCCGCGTCCGCCCATCACATCGTAAAGTTTAAGGTCGGCCGCGATCGCCCGGTTGCGGGTGCCCAGATCCGGGTGTTTCCAACGCTGTTTCTGGATCCCCGAGGCGTGGGCAAGCGGGGCCATCCATTTGCCCTGACTACGCAGAAAGGCATTGTGATTGCGAAAGAAATTGCGCGGATCACCGCAGCTGGCGAGCATTGCAGTGGCAAGATTGACCGGCGTTTCGGTCAGCAGCCGCACTTCAACCGCGATCCGCCCCGATGGCAGGTAGGCAAGGCCCAACACGCCTTCAGACTGCAGGTTATAGGCCGCGCATTCGCGGCAAGTATAGCTGGCATATTCGGTCAGCCTAACCGGCGCGGCGGGATTGCCGATCATATGTCCGCCTTCAGCAGTGACAACGATCGAGCGGGTCCAGCCGCCCGGCGGGGCGGCAGCCAGGGCCAGGCCGGCTCCAACGGCCAGCAGTGCGGCTTTCAAACCTGGTTTCAACCCCTAGTCCCCGTTTTCCTCGCCCAGATTGCGGGCCAGCGATTCCAGCACCGTGCGCAGTTCGGCATCGCCGATGTCACGCAGGCTGTCGCCCAGCTCGACCGGAATCGGTCGCAACGAAGGCGGAGCCACGGCCGGTCTCTGAGCAGGCGGCGGATTAACCGCGCCTTGCCGAAGCTTGATCCGCGCCACCGCCTTGTAGCCGAAGAAGCGGTTGACCCGCTCAATAATCTCGGGCGTGACATGGCTGATGAATGGAGCGTGGGCTGGAACCACGACCAGTTCCAAAATCCCGTCGCTCTTCTCGCCGGGGGGAAAGCGGATCGCTTCGGGCATGCAGACCCGGGCATGCCGTTCGCCCACGATCTCACCCCAGCGGGTCACCACGCTGGACTGGATAAAGCCGAATTTGCGGAATGCAGTGCGGCCAATTTCAGGCATCAGCTCGCCGATCGGGCGGGTCACCGCCCCGCGCGGACGTTCATAGCGACGCGCTCCGGCTGTGGGCTTTTTCCCCGGTTTGTCGGCGTCCCGTTCCATTGCGCCATCGCCAATGGCATAGCCAGGCAATGGACGCTACCGCCAAAAGCTTGCTCGACTGGTACGACGCCAATGCGCGGGTGCTGCCGTGGCGGGCGCCGCCGGGTACTCCGCCGCCCGATCCCTATCAGGTCTGGCTGTCCGAAGTGATGCTGCAGCAGACCACAGTGGCGGCGGTCGGGCCTTACTTCGCCAGTTTTCTTGAACGCTGGCCGACCGTTACCGATCTGGCGGCGGCCGATGATGCCGATGTTATGGCAGCCTGGGCCGGGCTTGGCTATTACGCCCGCGCCCGTAACCTGCTCGCCTGCGCGCGGGCCGTGGCGGCGCGCGGCGGGGTCTTTCCGGATACCGAGGCCGGCTTGCGCGAGTTGCCCGGGCTGGGGGCCTATACTGCCGCAGCCGTTGCTGCGATTGCCTTTGGCCGCAGAGCTGTCGTTGTTGACGCCAATGTCGAACGGGTGACGGCGCGGCTGTTCGCGATCGACCAGCCGCTGCCCGCTGCGCGGGCTGCGATCCGGGCGCGAGTGGAGAAGTTCACCCCGGAAGTAAGACCCGGCGATTTTGCCCAGGCAATGATGGATCTGGGATCGGGCGTTTGCACGGTCCGCAGTCCGCGCTGCCTGCTTTGCCCGCTCAGCGAACAATGCCAGGGACGCCGCGCCGGGGCCGAGCGATTTCCGGTCAAACCGGCCAAGGCGGCCAAGCCGCAGCGCGGTGGCCGAGCATTCTGGATCGAGCGTGAAGGTGCGGTCTGGCTGGTCAAACGGCCCGGCAAGGGGATGCTGGGCGGCATGCGCGGCTTGCCGGACGATGGCTGGTCGGCGCGCGGCGATGGTGAGGGTGAGGTGCCGGTTGCGGGTGCGTGGCAATCATTGGGTACGGTTCGTCACAGCTTCACTCATTTCGATCTCGATTTGCAATTGATGCTTTATTCGGGAAGCGATTGGGCTAGGCTGGCGGCACAAGACGGCGAATGGTGGCCGGTAGGACAGCTTGACCAAGCGGGTCTGCCGACGCTGTTCGCCAAGGCGGCGCGGCTGGCGCTGGCCGAGGACAGGGAGACTTGAAAGTGAACCAGATCGATGACCTAGCGCTGTCGCGCCGCATGCTTTTGCGCGGCAGTGCCTGGCTGGGGGCGGGCGCTGCGTTGTCAGCTGTGCCGCTGGCCGAGGCACTGGCCCGGGCCAAGGCCACTCCGCGATTGATCGACGGCGATTGGCCGGCGGTAACTGCGATGCTCGACAAGTATGTATCGCAGCGCAAGGTCTCGGGCATGGTCGCTGCGCTGGGTTGGGGCGCTGCGGCGCCGGGATTCATCCGGCGTGGCAAGGAAGGTTTCGACGATCCTGACGCGGCCGCCGAACAGAGCCTGTTCCGCGCCTATTCGCAGACCAAGCCGGTCACCGGCATGGCGGCGATGTTGCTGATCGAGGAAGGCAAGCTGAAGCTGGATCAGCCGATTGCGGATTTCGCACCTGAATTCGCGGCGATGAAAGTGGCGATTGATCCCGACAAGGGATTGGATGCCAAACCGACCGATCAGCTGATAACGGTCCGCCACCTGCTGACCCACACTGCCGGTCTGGGCTATGCGGGGGTCGGCAAGAACAAGCCAATCACGCGCGAGTTGGAGCGGCTCGGGCTGGTCCCGGCAATCGTCACGACCATGCCGATTCCGGGAATGGGAACCAGTGCGCCGGTGCCCGGCCCGGACGAGTTCCTGCGCCGTACCGCCGGCGTGCCGCTGGTTGCGGAGCCTGGAAAAATCTGGCGTTACTCAATGTCGCTGGATGTCCTGGGGATCATCATTCAGCGCGCTGCCGGAGCCAAGAGCTTCGCTCAGTTCTTGCAAGACCGGTTGTTCGACCCGCTGGGCATGACCAGCACCTATTTCCACGTGCCAAGTACTGCAACGGCGCGGCTGACGACCAATTACGGCTTGCTGGGCACCACTCCGCTAGCGATCGATAAGCCCAGGAACTCGATTTACCTCAGGCCAACGCCTTTTGCCTATGGCGGTTCCGGCCTGGTCACCAGCCCGGCCGATTTCGACAGGTTCCTGGCGATGATCGTCAACGGCGGGCTTCACGGCAACAAGCGGATCATGAAGGAAGCGACGGTCCGGCTTGGCACTTCGAACCTCTTGCCTGACGGCGCGGACCTGACTGGCACCTGGGTTGCTGGCAACCACTTTGGCGCTGGCGGGATTGTCGGCACCGGTGCCAATGAAGGGCTTTACGGCTGGTCGGGCGCGGCGGGCACGGTCGGGATGTGCAACACCAGGCTGAAACTGCGGACCGGGCTCTATGTCCAGTATATGCCGCAGGACCGGTTGCCGATCCTGGCTGAATTCCCAAATGCGGTCGGCGCCGACCTGATGGCTGGAAAGGGCAAGCCGGCGTGAGCATCGGCGCGATTGCCTTTGCTGGATCGGGCCTTGATCGTGCCGATCATATCCGCGCCGATGCGGACAGGCTGGCCGCACTGATGGACTGGCGGGCGCGGCTGCTGAAACTTGATGGTCTCGATCCACTCTTTTCGCCCGAAGGCGCGCTGGAATGGGGCACGCTGGCCGATGCCAACCCCGAAAGTGAGCTGGTTTTCCTTGGCCTGATCGCGGGCAAGGGGTGCTTCGCCGAAGTCTCACTCAGTCTGCTTGGCAGCGTGGCCCCCGCCAATCCGCGATTGTGGGCCGCGATGGGCAGCCTCAGCCACGAGGAACTTGCGACCTATGGTACCGCGCGCAGCCTGGTCGATTGGCACGCCCGGCACCGCTATTGCTCGCGCTGCGGCAATCCCACCGTACTGGCCAAGGGCGGGTGGCAGCGCAATTGCACCAACGATGTCTGCAAGGCTGAGCATTACCCCCGGGTCGATCCGGTCACGATCATGCTGGTTGAACATGACGGCCGCTTGCTGCTTGGCCGCCAGCCACGCTTTCCGCCGCGGCGTTTCTCGGCGCTGGCCGGTTTCGTTGAGCCCGGCGAAAGCATTGAGGAAGCCGTGGCGCGCGAGGTGCTCGAAGAGGCTGGGGTGGCGGTCGGCCAGGTGTCCTATGTCGGCAGCCAGCCGTGGCCGTTCCCCTCCAGCCTGATGATCGGCTGCCATGCTACGGCGCTGGACGATGTGCTGACGATCGACCGGACCGAACTGGAAGAAGCCGGCTGGTTTACCCGCGCCGAAGTCGAAGCAGCGATGGCTGGCGACGAAGACGGCCGCTTCATCGCCCCGCCGCCGCAAGCGATCGCCCATCACCTCCTCAAATGGTGGCTTGCGCAATGACCGAACCAACCAAACTTACGATCGACATCTATTCCGATGTGATGTGCCCGTGGTGCATTATCGGTTATGCCCATTTGCAAAAGGGCCTGGCCATGCTTGAGGGCGAGATTGAGGCCGAGGTCCGCTGGCTGCCGTTCGAACTCAACCCTGACATGCCGCCCGAAGGCGAAGGGCAGAGCGAGCACATCGCCCGGAAATATGGCCGGACCGTGCAGGAAGCCGAAAGCAACCGCGCCCGCCTGCTCGAAATCGGTGAGCGGGCCGGATACTCCTTTGCCTGGAGCGGCGAGGGCGAAGCGCCTCCCGCAATGATGTGGAACACCTTCGATGCACACAAGCTGCTCAAGTGGGCGTTGATCGAAGCCGGGGCGGAGCGGCAGACCGCGCTCAAGCGCGCGCTGTTCGATGCGCATTTCCAGCAGCGGCGCAAGCTGGGCGATCCCGAGGTGTTGGCCGATCTGGCCGCCTCGGTCGGGCTTGACCGGGCCAAGGCCCGCTCCGCGATCGACGATGAAGTGCTGGGCCATTTCGTCCGCCGCGAAGAAGCGCAAGCCTGGGACATGAACATCAGCGGAGTGCCCGCCATGCTGGTCCAGGGCAAGTACCTGATCCCCGGCGCGCAAGAGCCAGAAGTTTACGCCAATGCGCTGCGGCGGGTGGCGATGAAGGAGGGTCTTGCGGCATGACTGAGGCCCTGACCGTTTCCGCCGCAGTCATCACCGGCGGGGCGAGCGGGATCGGGCTGGCCGTGGCGGAAGAACTGGGGCGGCGCGGTACGGCAGTGATGCTGGCGGACCGCGACGGGGATGCCCTCGATACGGTGGTCGCGCGGTTGAAGGATTCGGGGATCAGGGCGCTAGGGCAGGTCTGCGATGTCGCCGACCTGGCATCGGTCGAAGCCCTGGCTGAAGCTGCCTTCGCGGCATTCGGCCAAGTCGATCTGGTGTTCAACAATGCCGGTGTCGGCGGCCCGCGCGGCAAGCTGTGGGAAGTCGATCCGGAGGTCGCCCGCGCGCATTTTGACATTAATTTCTGGGGTGTCTGGAACGGCTGCCGCGCCTTCGCGCCGCGGCTCGCTGCTCAGCAGAGCGCAAGCGCGATCTACAACACCGGCTCGGAAAATTCGCTGTTCTGTGCGGTCCCACACACCGCCGCCTATATCGCAGCCAAACATGCGGTGCTCGGCCTGACCGAAAGCCTGCGCGAGGATCTGCCCGGCCACGTCCATGCCGGCCTGGTAATCCCCGGCTGGGTCCACACCGCGATCGGCCCCGATGCGGTGATGCGCAACGGTATGGCGGCAAGCCGGTTCGCCGAAATCATCGTGCCGCAGATGCTGGCGTGCGAACGGTTCGTTGTCGCCCACGCCTACAATGTCGTGCGCATCCACGAGCGAATCGACGCGCTCGATACCGCCTTTGCCAACCACGCCCCGCGCTATGACGGGGACGACGAATACGACGTCAGGTCGATGATCGCAAAGCTGCGTCAGGAACGGCAGGGTCAGTAGCCGCGCCAATCGAGAAGGCTGAGAAAAGCTCGTCTGTCAGCCAGGCTGCCAGCCATGAGCCAAGCTGGTCCGGATTGCATCCTGACGCGGCCTGACCGAACGGCGCTCCGTTCGCGAGATCGTTTAGCACTTCAGCTTCCTCCTGATCGATCAAACGAAAGCGCGGCCGAAAATGCTGGCGCCAGACGATCAGGACTTGCGGTTCGGTGGTGTTCACACCGTTTACAGGCGCTTCGTCCTCATTCAGCGAATGCCACAAACGGGCAAGATCGTGACGAACTGGTCGCGAGGCGAAGCCGGCGGCCATCGAGAAGCGGATCTCGGCCCAATCCGCGTCGACCAGTCCCGCAGCTCCAAGCTGGGCGGCGGTGAGTTCGGATCGGTCTGGCGCTGCAAAGGCCTGCTGCATGTGCCATTCCAGCCAAGCCAGTTCAGCTATTTCCAGGTCTTCGGCAAAAAGTCCTTCCAGCGTTTCGGGAAAACTGTGCCCAAAGGAATCGAGCGTCCAATCCGAAGGCGGGCGGGCCAGGATGTAGTGCGCCGCGGCCATTTCGAACATGTCTTCGCCAACCCAGCGGCGGGTCCGTTCAAAGCTGGCGGCGAGTGCTTCGCCCAATCGGGCGCGATAGGCGTTGCGGTAGATTGCCATACCTGTCGATGATGGCGGTAGCGTGTCATCGGCGGCGATCTCGGTCAAAAAGGCGCGCTGGGCGACGATCAGGCTCATGCCGGGACCTTGGCGGCGGCGCGGGCCAGATCGAGTTCGGACAGAAGACTGACGAGTGGCGGAATTGCGTCGTCACGCTCGATCATGGTCGCACAGGGGCCGAACCGGCGCACTGCTTCGGCATAAAGCTTCCAGACTTCGGCACGGACCGGTGCATCGTGGGTGTCAATCAGCATTCCCTCGGGCCCGGGACTATGTCCGGCGAGGTGGATCTGCCGGATCCGGTCAGGCGGCATAGCTTCCAGGAACTCGCGCGGATCGAAGCCATGATTGATGCTGGAGACGTAGATATTGTTGACATCGAGCACGAGGTAACAGCCTGTGCGCTGCGTTAGCGCGGCGAGGAATTCCCATTCGGTCATCGTGCTTTCTGCGAAGCTGACATAGCTCGACGGGTTCTCGATCAGCAGCGGTCGTTCCAGCACGTCTTGGGCGAAGGTCAGGTTGCCGGCGAAACGGTCGAGCGCTTCTTCGGTATAGGGCAGTGGTAGCAGATCGTGCGAGTTATGCGCGTCGATCCCGGTCCAGCAGAGATGGTCCGAAAGCCACAGCGGATCGATCTGCCGGGCCAGCGCCTTGAGTTCGGCCAGATAGGTGCGGTCGGGTCCGCAGGCCGAACCAAGTGACATCGAGACGCCGTGCATGATCACCGGATAACTCTCGCGCACGGCTCGCAAGGTGGCCAGCGGTCGGCCGCCACAGGCCATGAAATTCTCGGAGATGATCTCGACGAAATCGACCGGTTGCCGCTCTGCCAGAAAATCGGCGTGATGCTCCTTGCGCAGGCCCAGGCCGAAGCCGGTGAACGGAGCGATGGTCTGATTCATGGCTGGGAACATCCGGAAAAGGGTGGCCCGGCGGGCGGAGGGGGGCTGGGTCCCGCCGGGCCGGGGGGCTTACTGGCCGATGTCGCCGATCGTGCCGCCGCGCTTCAGGCACTGGCCTGCGGCCATCGCCTTGAAGCCGTGACCCTTGCAGGCGTTCATGCCCTTGCAGTCGTGCTCGGTGGTCTTGCAATCCGCGCTGCCCTTGCAGCTGTTGACGCCATAACAATGGACCGTGTCAGTGCCGGCAAGCGCGGCGCCGCTGCTGCCTGAGGGGGCAGGGGCGGCCTGGGCGGCGGCGGAAAGAGCGACGGCAAAGGCGGCCGAGGCAACGGCGGCGCTGGTCTTGAAGGTAAGCATGGGGGGACTCTCCTGAGGTTCGGTTCTGCCGGGATGGCATCGGCTGGTTCGCTGCCGCAGTGCGCGCGGTTACAGCGCTGCTGGAAAAGTTTTTTCGCGTCCCTTTGTAACCGGCCGCGATTCCCTTGCGAATTGACCGGCAGAGCGCCCGTCTGGCGGTGCTCGATCGTAGAAGGAGAGACCCGATGAACCCGACCAGGACCGCCGCGCCGCTGATTGCCGCAATCGCCATCGCCGCGCTGGCCAGCAGTGCCCAGGCCCAGCAGGCCAATGCCAAGCCGACCGAGAAGTGCTTTGGCGTTGCCAAGGCCGGCAAGAACGATTGTAAGGCCGGCCCCGGCACCAGCTGCGCCGGATCCTCGACCCGCGATTACCAGGGCAACGCCTGGAAACTGGTACCCAAGGGCACCTGCCTGACGATCAAAACCCCAAGGGGCAATGGCACGCTGGAACCACGGCCGTGAGCCTGCCCACAGCAATCCTGACGAAGTTCGACGCGCTGACCGCGAAGCTTTCGGGCCGCTTGCCCGAAAGCCTGATGCTGGCGTTCGTCCGGGTGGTGCTGGGCGGAGTGTTCTGGCGTTCGGGCCAGACCAAGGTAGAAGAAGGCACCTGGTTCAAGCTGACCGAGACCACTTATGAGCTGTTCCGCACCGAATATGCCGGTGTTCCGTTGCCGCCCCACTTCGCGGCCGTGATGGCCAATGCGGCCGAGCATGTCCTGCCCGCCTTGTTGCTGGCCGGCCTGTTCACGCGGTTTTCGGCGCTGGCGCTGCTGGGCATGACTCTGGTGATCCAGATCTTCGTCTATCCCGATGCCTGGTGGTCGGAACATTCGCTGTGGGCCGCGCTGGCGCTTGTGCTGATCGCTCGTGGTGGCGGGATGTTCAGCTTTGACGCAGTGCTGGCAGGCAAGCGCGGATGATCGCCGATGAAGCCAGCCTGGCCCGGCTCGCCGCGCTTTCACAGCGCGGCGACCGGCAGGCCTATACCGCGCTGCTGCAAGCGTCGCGGGGCTGGCTGAACCGATATTTCCGGCGCCGGGTGATGCCCTGGCAGCTTGACGATCTGGTGCAGGACACGCTCCTTTCAGTGCATCGCAAGTTGGCCAGCTATCAGCCTGACCGGCCGTTTATTCCCTGGCTCGCGGCGATCGCCCGCTACCGCTTCGTCGATCATTTGCGGCAGGCCTATCGCCGCGCCGAGGACGATCTGGACGACCATGATCTGGCTGTCCATTCCGATGAGCCAGGGATCACCGCGCGGATCAGTCTGGAACGGCTGTTCGAGGCCTTGCCCGATGCCCAGCAACGCGCGATTGAACTGGTCAAGATCGAAGGGCTGTCGATCGCCGAAGCCTCGCAATCGACCGGACAGAGCGAGAGCCTGGTCAAGGTCAACATCCATCGGGGCCTCAAGCGCCTCGCCGCTTTGATAGAAAGAGCTTGAAGCCGATGCCTCACCCTAACGACAATCTGATCGCCGGACTGGTCGATGATCTGAAGCCGGTCGAACCGCTTAGGCAGCGGCGTGGCATGGGCTTGGCCATTTCCGCACTTTTTGCCGGGGTCTTTGCAATAGTCTGGCTCCGCGGTCTCCGCCCGGATCTTGTTCAAGGCCATCCCGATGCGATGTTCCTGATTTCGGCAGGGCTGTTTCTGGTTCTTACGCTCGCGTCGGCATGGGCCGCAGTCGATCTGGCCAAGCCCGCAGTCGGTTCGCGCCGCGAAGGCTGGGTCTGGACTGCGCTAATGGCCGCTGTGCTTCCGGTTTCCGCGATTGTAATGATCGCTGGAAGCCTAGTTAGGGGTGAGGATAGCGGGGTTCATGCAAGCGGTCTGGAATGCATGCTTTACGGCCTTGGGGCGAGCCTGATCACGGGAATCGTGCTGACGTTCTGGCTGCGGCGCGGCGCGCCGACCAATCCGGCCCGCGCAGGGATGCTGGCGGGAGTGGCTGCCGGGGCTGCCGGGATCTTTGCCGTGGCACTGGAATGCCCGCTCAACGCAGTGGTACATATCGGCGTCTGGCACGGGCTGACCGTAATAGTCGCAGGACTGATCGGCCGGATGGCCTTGCCGCGCCTGCTGCGCTGGTAAGCGGATCAGACCAGACCCAGCCGGGCCAATTCGCCGACCAGCTCGCCGGGGAGACCTTCGCCGGGCTCTTCGCCTGCGCCAAGATCAATCGGTGCGTCGGCTCCGTCGAGATAGCGCCAGCCTTGATGGGCGCGCTTGGGGCGGGGGTGGACCGGGATCAGTTCGGTCGAAATGACGATGTGAGTCTTGCCGCATTCGGCCTGTTCGAAGCCCAGGATCGGGCTCCGCATCACCAGCTGGTGTTTATAGATCCAGAACAGCGAACCGCCGGGGACGATTTCCGCGTGGCGCTTGGGCAGATAGCGAGTGGTCAGCCGGGCGACATCGCCGCGCTGACCAAACCATGCGCGCATATCCTCCAGCGACGTGGCGCCATAGGCGACCTTGGTTAAATGCAGCGACATCGGATCAAACCAGACCGCTGGCCACCGCCAGGCCCAGGAAGGCAAAAAAGCCCACCGAATCGGTAATCATCGTTACGAATACCGAACTGGCCACGGCCGGGTCCTGTCCGAATCGGTCGAACATTACGGGGACCACTACTCCGGCGAGACCGGCTGTGATGATGTTGACCACAACTGCTGTCCCGATCACCAGACCAAGCAGCGGATTGGCGAAGAAGAAGGCTGTGGCCAGGCCAATCAGCGTTGCCACGGTAATGCCATTGAGCATTGCGACCCGCAGTTCGCGCCACAGGATCCGGCCGGTGTTGGCGCGGGTCAATTGATTGGTGGCCAACGCGCGGACCGCTACCGCCATGGTCTGGGTTCCGGCGTTGCCTCCGATCGAGGCTACCATCGGCGAAAGCGCCGCCAGCGCGACCAGTTTCTCGATCGCTCCGCCGAAGCTGGAAATGATCGTGGCGCCTAGCAGTGCCGTCACCAGGTTTGCAATCAGCCAGCGCACCCGGCTTATATAGCTTTCGCGGATCGGCTCGTTGATGTCACCATCGCCGGCCCCGGACAGCAGCAGCACGTCCTCACCAGCTTCTTCCTGGATGATGTGGACTACATCGTCGACCGTAATCTGGCCAACAAGGCGGCCGTCATGATCGACCACCGCGGCACTGATCAGGGCATATTTCTGGAACCGCAGCGCCACTTCTTCCTGGTCCATATCGACCGGGATCAGGGTCTGGTCGCGCTTCATGACATCGGTCAGCGCGATCGCCCGGGGGCAGCGCAGAATCCAGCTGAGCGAGCAGGTGCCGATCGGGTGGAACCGCGTATCGACGATGAACACTTCCCAGAACTCGTTGGCGAGATCGCGGCCTTCACGCAGGAAATCGATCAGGTGACCAACCGTCATGTGTTCCGGCACCGCGACGAAATCGCGGCTCATCAAGCGGCCGGCGGATTCTTCCGGGTAGGACAGCGCGGCTTCGATTGCCGCACGGTCTTCGGGTTCCATCTCGGCGAGGACGGCCTGCTGGTCGTCCTCGTCAAGGTCTTCCAGCATGGCCACTGCATCGTCGGTGTCGAGCTGCTCGGCAATATCTGCCACTTCGCCGGCCGGCAGGGCCTCGACCAGAAGTTCGCGGACGTGATCGTTGAGCTCGGCGAAGACCTCGCTGCCCATCAGGTCGCTGATCGCCTTGGCAAGGGCGGGGCGCGCGTCGGGCTCAAGCAGCTCAAACAGGTCGGCTATGTCGGCCGGATGGAGTGGCTCTACCAGATCATAGACCTGATCGGTCTCACCCGCTTCCAGCGCCTCGCGGACCCGTCGGACAAAGTCCTTCTTCAGGGTATTTTCAGAATCGAGGCTGTCATCCGCGCGCGCGGCTCCGCCCACCGCATCCGTTGCGGGTTCAAGCAGGTCCGGGGCGAGTTCCTCGGGAGTCATCGCCGGTGGTCTAGGCCGCTCATGTCCAAAAGCAACTGCCCAGATGTTCGGGGCGTGACTTTGTCCGCAGGCCCCCTATATCAGCCCGCAAATTGCAGGAGACTACCCATGGCCGAATACCTTACCCTCTCGCTCAGCAGCGGCGGCGACGTCAAAATCAAGCTGCGCCCGGACCTGGCCCCCGGCCATGTTGCGCGGATTGTCGAGCTTGCTAACGAAGGCTTTTACGACGGTGTGAAGTTCCACCGCGTTATCCCGGGCTTCATGGCCCAGGGCGGCTGCCCCGATGGCACCGGGATGGGCGGCTCGCCAAAACCTGACCTGCAGGCCGAATTCAACAACGAGCCGCACGTGCGCGGCGTTTGCTCGATGGCGCGGACCAATGCGCCGCATTCGGCCAACAGCCAGTTCTTCATCTGCTTCGACGATGCCACCTTCCTCGATCGCCAGTATACCGTCTGGGGCGTGGTTGAAGAGGGCATGGAACACGTCGACAATTTGCCCAAGGGTGAGCCGCCGCGCGAGCCAGGCGTGATCAACAAGGCCACGGTCAGCTAAGCAACTGCTGATTGGCCTAAAAAATCTTACAAGTTTTCATTTAGTTGGTGCAGAGCCGGAGCAAACCTGCCTATTGGCCACGTTTGCTCCGGCGGCCCACCGTTCCCCCAGAAATCCGGTGGATCGTCCAGAGTTGACCGGTTGCACAGCCGGCTCAGCTATAGTCCCTCGCGATTGGCAGGGTTGGCAATTGTGCGACGGGTGGCGGGGCCAGGTCCCGTTTCAGACTTGCTGGGACCATCGCCCAACGGTCCTGCCACCCGTCATTCCGGGGCAAGCGACCGGCTGGATTTATTTGAACAGCTTCATCGCGGTGCTCATGCCGTCGATCACGTCACCATAGGAAAATCCGTCCTTGCCGCCGCCGAAGGTAGTGCCTTCGGGCGTGACGCCTGCTTCGGCCACGATCGTGCGCGACAGGCGGCTGAACGGCAGCGTCTGGATCCAGATTTTCCCAGGCCCGGTCAGTCGGGCGAACTGCCAGCCTTCGCCGCCGGTCAGTGTATTCTTGATATCCGAAAGGAATGTGTTGCCGACTTCCACCGTGTCGAAGTGCACGCTGGGTTCGAAGGCGGCGATGCAGCCCGGGTCGATATGCAGTCGTTCGCCAGCGGCAAGTTCGCGTTCGATCAGGCTGCCGCCAACGTGGATGAAGGCCCATCCGGTGCCGGACAGTTCCTGCAGGATGAAGCCTTCGCCGCCTTCCAGCCCGGTCCAGAAGCTGCCGGCCCAGCGGACGGTTACCTTCACGCCCTTGGCGGCGGCCAGGAACGCGCCGCGCTGGCAAACCAGCCGCCCGCCCATTGCCTCCAGCCGCACCGGCAGGATGTGGCCCGGACTCTGCCCGCCAACCGCCAGGCGTGCCTTGCCCGTACCTTTATGGCGAAACTCGGCAAGAAACAGGCTCTCTCCACCAAGCAGATTGGTCCCGGCCGACACCACCTTTTTGAGTATGCCCTTTTCGGCGCCGTCACCCATCACTGTGTCGAAATCGATCGCGGTATCTTTCCAGATCATTCCGCCGTTCTTGGCAATCACCGCTTCACCGGGGTCAAGTTCAACCACGAGGTACTGCGTATCGGTTCCGCCGACTTCGAAATCGATGTCGTTGACCAGCGCCTCGGGCGGCGGAGCACTCTGCGCGGCGATCTCGGCAGCAGCCAGCTCTGCCTGGCGGCGGATCCGGTCCTGCATGATAAAGTCTTGCGCCGCCGAACTGAGCGTGAAGGCATCGGCGGCGGGCTTGGGCGTCTCGGCCATGCCCCGGCGGCCGAATCCAAATCCAGCGCGCTGCGGCGGTACGCCAACGTAGTCGTTCATTGTCTCGCCCCCCGGCGGTTTCTAATCGCCGGATGTGATAAGACAAAATGGCTAAAGTATTGCTAAGCCGGGAAGAACGGTACCCGCCGCATCCGCAGCACCTTGACCGGCGGGCTGAGCATCTGGCCCTTCATCACCCCTTCGCCCAGCGTGGGTGAGCGCGGCGCTTCAAAGATCTTGCGCGCTACCTCCATCCCGCTGACCACCTGGCCAAAGGCGCAATAGCCGGCCCGCGCCTCCGGATCAGACGATTCCGGGACGGCATCATAGCTGGAGAGGTCGCTCAACAGGATCGAAAAGTCGGCCCGCGCCGTGCCCGGGGCATTGCGGGCGAGCGAAAGCGTGCCGGTCTTGTGCTTGATTCCGGTTGCACTGGTCGGCTCGTGAGCGATCGGCGGGAACAGCTTGGTTGCATCGCGGATCCCGGTCTGGATCAGGCCGTTGGGCTGGGTTCCCCAATCGAGCTTCATCGCGCGGTAGAAGGTAGTCCCGTCATAGCGGCGGCTATCGACATAGCGGACGATATTCTTGATAGATATCGGGGCCTGCTTGTGGAACAGGTCGGCGGTGATAGTGCCCAGTTCGGTGACGATCTCGATCCGCACAATATCGCCCAACGGCAGCGGGGCGGGGGCAGGAGCGGGCTTCACCGCGCCCTTCTTCGGTTTGGCCGCGCCGGTCAGCGCGAACAGCATGGCAGGCAAGGCGGAGAGGACGAATCGGCGTTTCATCTGCCCATTGTGACTCAAAGTCCGGCCTTCACCAACCAGTCGTGGAAGATCCGTACCGAGCGCACTTCCAGCGCGTGGGGACGACAGATGAACCAGTAGGAATAGGGGCTTTCCACCTCTACCTCGAACAGCTTGGCCAGGCGGCTGTCGTGGCTGCGGTGAAAATGATCGTCGTGCATGATCGCAATGCCCAAGCCATTGGCCGCGGCTTCGAGGATCAGCTGGCCTGAATCGTAGTGATCGATGGCGGCCGGTTCCAGATCGCTCATTCCGATCGCCTGCTTCCACGCCACGAAGCTGTCGGGCAGTTCGGTGTGGATCAGAAAGGTCTGGCGTGACAGGGCGTCGCGGTCGGGCGTGGTGCCGATTTCCTCGGCCAGCGCCTTGCTGGTGATCGCGTAGACCCGGTTCTGGTCGAGCTGGACTGCGTGGAACATCGACTCGGGCTTTTTCGACAGCACGATTGCGGCGTCGAGCGTGTCGCCGACCCGGGTTTCGAGATGCGGGCTGGTATCGAAATCGATGTGCAGCCGGGGGAACTGCTTGCGCAGCTCCGGCAGGCGCGGGAACAGCCGCTGGCTGCCGAACAGCGGCAACATCCCGAGGTGCAGACGCAGCACCCGGCTGTCTTCGACCTGACCCTCCACGGCGGCCGCCAGCTCGTCGAATTTCGGGCCGACCGCATTGTAGAACGCGTGTCCCTCGTCGGTCAGCTTCATCGCCTGGTGCTGGCGGGTAAACAGCCGCTTCCCGATGAATTCTTCCAGTGCCGCCAGTCGGCGCGATAGCGCGCTGGGCGATAGGCCCAGTTCGTCCGCTGCCGCGCGGGCGCTGCCCAGCCGGACGATCCGCACGAAGGCCTCGATCGCACGCAATGGAGGGAGACGACGGATGGCCATTGGCTCAGTCTTCCGCCGGCTTAAGCGTCACCGGCGGGTGCAGCCGCAGCCGGGTGACGCGCTTTTCGTCGCCGCCGATCACTTCAAGGTGCCAGCCGCTGTCGTGGGCCAGCAGCGCGCCAACCGGTGGAACCTGGCCAGCCAGCACGAAGGCCAGCCCGCCCAGCGTATCAACGTCTTCCTCGATCTCGCCCAGCCGGGCATCGATCGCCGCGCCGACATCGTCCAGTTCGGCGCGGGCATCGGCTTCCCATAGTCCGTCTTCCAGAGGAATCAGCAGCTCGGTCGGTGCATCGTCGTGCTCGTCCTCGATCTCGCCGATGATTTCCTCGACCAGATCCTCGATCGTGATGATCCCGTCGGTACCGGAATATTCGTCGACCACCACCGCCAGATGGACCCGGCTGGCGCGCATGTCGTTGAGCACGTCGAGCGCGTTGCGCGCCTGCGGCACATACAGCGGCTGGCGCATCAGCTGGGTCCAGTCCTTGGGGGTCTTGCCCTCGGCCAGGAAGGTGAAGACATCCTTGATCAGCATCATGCCGATCACTTCATCCAGCGTTTCGGCATAGACCGGCAAGCGCGAATGACCGTGTTCGGCA
Source organism: uncultured Novosphingobium sp. (assembly GCA_964582485.1). Classification (GTDB taxonomy): domain Bacteria; phylum Pseudomonadota; class Alphaproteobacteria; order Sphingomonadales; family Sphingomonadaceae; genus Novosphingobium. Next base: position 4,865 of record CAZOSI010000020.1, on the reverse strand, counting down.
AAGGCCGCGATCACCTCTGGCCAGGTCGCACTGCGCGGGATGGCGATGATTTCCCCACGCGGGATCGCCACGTCATCGGCATCGTGTTCGGAAAAGTGCAACAGGTTGCGCAGCATCTGCCGTTCTAGCGGGGACAGATCGCCGTTGCCGCTATCGGCTTCGCCTTCTTCCTCGTGTTCGTCGATAACTTCTTCCAGCTGCGCGCGCAGCGATTGATCGGCCTCGCCCCCGCGCAGGAAGCGGCGCAATATGCGGGTCAGCAAGCTTCTACTGTCCCCGTCTCCAGAAGATATGTCGGCCATGGCCGCTGGTAAGTCCCTATGCCTCGTCGTGATCGCCATATGGGTCGGCAATGCCCATCAGCGCAAGCGCCTTTATCTCAAGGCGCTCCATGATGCGGGCATCTTCGGGCGAGGTCTCGTGATCGTATCCGGCCAGGTGGAGCAGCCCGTGGACGATCAGGTGGGTTGCATGGTGTTCGAGCGGGATGCCCTTGTCCGCCGCCTCGCGCGTGCAGGTTTCGAGTGCCAGGGCGATATCGCCGAGCAGCTCGGGCGGGCCGTCCGGGCCGAGCGCCAGCAGCTCGTTGCGCTTCAGCATCGGAAACGACAGCACATTGGTCGGCTTGTCCTTGCCGCGCCACTCGCGGTTGAGCGCGTGGACTTCGGCATCATCGGCAAAGAGGATCGAGGCGGACAGGCGGGGATTGGTGAGTTCTGGGGTGACTTGCGCAAGCGCAGCGGCGGCGCGTTCGGCCAGGTCCACCCAGTCGGGCGGGGAGGGCCAAGGGGTTTCAAGGGAGATGTCGAGTTCCAAATCTGACTCCGTCACCCCGGCTTTACCTGGGGCCCCGGTACCTAGGGCGGGCAAGCGCTGCGCTGCAACCAAGAAAAGCTGGGCCCCGTATCAGGTCCGGGGCGACGCAACGATGAGGTGAGATCAGGCGGCTTCCTTGGGCTCGATCACTGCGGTGCAGATCTGCTCGGTCTTGACCCCGGGCATGTCTTCGCGTTCGAACCAAAGTGTGGAGAAGGTGAGTTCGTTGTCCACCGGATAGGCCCATTTCAATTTGCGGCTCTTGCCGACGGCCTTGTTAAGCGTAGTGAACTTGAACTGCATGTTGCTCGGCTGGGCCGCCCCCAATTGCTCGATCAGCAATTGTTCTTCTTCTCCGCAGCTGATCTTGGTGGTCGGCACATAGCGGATCAGTTTCAGCTTCTTCTTGTCGAAATAGAATTCGACCTGGAACTCCGTCTTGCCTTCGGTCACCGAGCCGATGGCCAGGCGCTGCAGCTTGCGGATCCGCTTGCCTTTTTCTTCCGGCACAAGCGTCGCCTTGCCCGCTGACGCGGCAATCATCTCGTCAAGCGGCATGCCCCAGCGGGTATACTGCCAATCGGCGGCAGCCGGCGTTGCAAAAACCAGCAGCGGCAATCCGAACCAAAGCCTCACCCCTCATTCCCCTCATAGGCCTCGACAATCCGCCCGACGATCGGATGGCGGACCACGTCGGCGACAGTGAAGCGGGTTACCGCTATGCCTTCGACGCCTTCAAGCCGGCCGACCGCGTCGTTAAGCCCGCTCATCGCCGGGCCACCGGGAATGTCGACCTGCTTGGGATCGCCGCAGACCACCATTCGGCTGTTCATCCCGAACCGGGTCAGGAACATCTTCATCTGCTCGCGCGTGGTGTTCTGCGCTTCGTCGAGGATGATGAAGCTGTCGGCCAGCGTCCGCCCGCGCATGAAAGCGATCGGGGCGATCTCGATCTCGCCATTGGCAAGGCGCCGCTCAACCTGCTCGGGCGGCATGCAATCGTAGAGCGCGTCATAGAGCGGCCGCAGATAGGGATCGACCTTTTCCTTCATGTCGCCGGGCAGGAAGCCGAGCCGTTCGCCCGCTTCCACTGCCGGGCGACTGAGGATCAGGCGCTGGACCGAGCCGGTCATCAGCTGGCTGACCGCCTGGGCCACCGCGACATAGGTCTTGCCGGTACCCGCCGGGCCGAGTGCAAAAATCACGTCGGTGCTGGCTAGCGCCTTCATATATTCGATCTGGGTCGCGCTGCGCGGAACGATCGTTTTCTTGCGGGTGCGGATCATGATCGGCGGGGCGCCGTCATCGCCGCTGACGATCCCTTCCAGCGTCGGTTCGGCCGACATGACGATGATCGATTCGACCGCGCCGGGATCAAGCTCATGCCCCTGGATCAGCCGCTGGTGCATGGTCTTGAGTACATCACGGGCGCGGGCGACATTGTCTTCCGGGCCCTCGATCTGGACGCGGTTGCCGCGCGCCGAAATGAACACGCCCAGCCGGTTCTCGATCAGCACCAGATTGGCATCGAACTGCCCGAACAGCGCACCCAGCATGGTCGCTTCTTCAAACTCGATTTCGGCCCGCGCGCGAGCGGGGGCGGAACGGGTTGGCGCCTCGTGCCAGACGCGGGCGGGTTTGCGGGCCATTTGCTCCTTTCAAGCCGGGCCGATGCGGCCCTGATTCGGAAGATTAGGGACACGGGGTCGACAGACAAGAGGGCAGGTGTTCGTTGCTGTGGAACGCGGGATACTGTTGCAAGAAGGGCGCAGCAACGGCATGAAGTTGATCGCTGATTGCCTGCAAGGCGGTGATTGACGAGGCCAAATGGAGATGCGCGATGAATTGCGGTGCGGTCCTATTGGCGAGAAGCCGGAATGGTCTTTTGGCCGTGGCCGCTTTGTTATTGTCCCAAGCTGCCGCGGCCCAGGATGGCGTGACGGAAAAATCTATCGTTGTGGTTGGCAGTCCCGAAGCGAAGGCAGAAATCGCGGCCGATCAGGCACACAATATTACGCTGCGACCACCCGCTGGAAAGCCTTTGGCCAGAAGGTTCGAACCGATTTGTATTAAGGTCGTAGGCCTTGATCCGGCCTATGCCGATTTGATTTCCGGACAGATTGCCTCCAATGTCCGCCTGCTGAATTTGCCCCTGGCCAATTCCAAATGCCAGCCCAACGCGCTGATCGTGTTCGTTCGCAATGGCGAAGCGGAGCTGGGCACATTGCGGAAACGTTTTCCCGAGATGTTCGTCAGGATGAGCGGCTACGAAATCAAACGCGCGTTAGGGGGCAGTGGGGGCGCCTTTGCCCTGCATTCCGAAGAAACCCGCAATGTCGATGGCAGGCCAATTCCGATTGTTGTTATTCGGACTCAGGATCGAGAGATCGAGAGCGAATACAATGCCACCTACAAAGCGGGGCGTCTGGCAACGCCGATCCGCCGTGACATCCTTGCTTCGATTGTCGTGTTTGACAAGGCCAGGGCCAATGGTCGGACCGCGCAGCAGCTTGCGGACTACGCGACCTTTCGGATCCTTGCGCCAGTCCAGGATGTTGCCGAAGCAAGCCCCGGCTCTTTGCCTTCAATCCTGACCCTGTTCGCGCCAGGCGGCGAAAGTGCTGACGGTTTGACCGAGTTCGACTGGGCCTATCTCAAGGCGTTTTATCGATTGGAATTGCGGGCCGATGCCAGTGCCTTGCACGATGCGACCAGCCGCCAGATGATGATCGGCAAAGGTCAGGACCTTAGCGATAAGGCTGCCGGGAATTAGACCAGCCGCGCACTCAGTGAATTGCCGCCGGCTCCAAGCAGTTCAACCTCCACCAGATCACCGATCACCGCTTCGCCGATGAAGTGGACCGATTGCAGCCAGGGCGATTTGCCGAGCCATTGCCCTTCGAGCTTGCCCTTGCGTTCAACCAGAACAGTGCAGCGCTTGCCAACCGAGTTCTGGTTGAAAGCCAACTGGCTGGCATTGAGCGCAGTCTGAAGGCGCTGGAGGCGCTCATCCATGACTTCGACTGGAATCTGATCTGCCATTGTCGCTGCCGGGGTGCCGGGGCGGGGGGAATATTTGAAGCTGAAGCACTGCGCATAGCCAACCTGATCGACCAGCTTGAGCGTATCCTCAAACTCGGCATCGGTTTCACCGGGAAAGCCGACGATGAAATCGCCCGACAACGCGATATCGGGCCGCATCGCCCGGACCTGATCAAGTACCCGCAGATAGCTTTCCGCAGTGTGGCTGCGGTTCATCGCCTTGAGCACGCGGTCGCTGCCCGATTGCACCGGCAAATGCAGAAACGGCATCAGCTTGGCCACATCGCGGTGCGCCTCGATCAGCCCTTCGGTCATGTCGTTGGGGTGGCTGGTGGTGTAGCGGATCCGCGCCAGTTCGGGGATTGCGGCGAGGGCTTCGATCAGCCTTTCCAAACCCCGGTTGCCATCATCGCGCCAGGCGTTGACGTTCTGGCCCAGAAGGGTGATCTCGCGTGCTCCAGCTTCAACCAGTTTGCGCGCCTCGGCCACCAGATCGCTGTAAGGGCGTGATATTTCAGCGCCACGGGTATAGGGCACGACACAGTAAGTGCAGAACTTGTCACAGCCTTCCTGCACGGTCAGGAAGGCGCTGGGGCCAACCTTTCGTCGGGACGGCAGGACATCGAACTTGGTTTCGGCCGGCATGTCGGTATCGACCGAGCGGCGGCCCTCGACTGCCTCGGCGATCATCCCCGGCAGGCGGTGGTAGGCCTGCGGCCCCACCACCATCGACACGCTGGGCGCGCGCTTCATGATCTCCTCACCCTCTGCCTGGGCGACGCAGCCAGCTACCGCAATCAGCGGGGCGGAACCGTCTTCGCGCCGAAGGCGGCCGATGTCGGAATAGACCTTTTCGGCCGCCTTCTCACGGATGTGGCAGGTGTTGAGTACGACCAGATCGGCCTCTTCGCCTTCCGGCGCAGGCACAATGCCCTGGTCGGCGAGCAACTCTGCCATGCGTTCGCCGTCATAGACGTTCATCTGGCAGCCGAAGCTCTTGACCCGGT
>CAZOSI010000019.1:0-26121 GCA_964582485.1 uncultured Novosphingobium sp. | reverse complement strand
CTGGGAAAGCGGGGGTGCGGTGCGTCTGGGCCAGGCCATGGCTGAGCGCAGCAGCACGCAAACGGGAAGCGGGGGGTAATCCCTCCATGCCGCTGTCGACCCAAGCTCTCGATCTGTTGTTCCCCGCCCAAGATGTCGGTATCGCCCATTCGTGGAATCGCAAGTGAGCCGCCCCGCAGCCTGCGCAAGCAATCAAGCCAGACGCTGGGCATCGTCATTCCGGTCTATCCGGGTTCACACCAGAATCTGTCCGACCCCTTCTTCCTCGAAATGATTGGCGCGGTTTCGCAGGCGGCGGCAAAGCATGACTATGACCTGATCATCAATCTGCCGCACAGCCCATCCGAAATTGCCGAGCAGCGCCTGCTGCTTTCCGGCAAGGCGGATGGCCTGATCGTGATCGGCCAGGCCGGGCGGACCGAACGGCTGAAATCGCTGGGCGATGCGGTCAATCGGGTTGTCGTCTGGGGCGGCATGATCGACGCGGCAGACTATACGCTGGTGGGCAGCGACAATTTTGAGGGCGGGCGGCTGGTGGGCCAGCACCTCACGGATATTGGTCGTCATAGAATTGCATTCCTCGGCGATATTGATCTGCCCGAGGTTAAGCTGCGTTACGATGGGCTGGTGTCTGTCTTGCAAGGACAGGGCGATCGGCAGGCTCTCCCCTTGCTGATACCATCGTCCTTTGATGGCCACGAAGCTTACCGCAAGGTGCTTGAATTGTGCGAAGGTTCGGCCGGATTTGATGCCATCTTTGCAGCGTCAGACGTGCTTGCCATCGCAGCCATTCATGCCGTTCAGGCCAAGGGCCTGCGGGTGCCCGAAGATGTTGCCATCGTCGGCTATGACAATATCGGACAGGCTGAGATGATCTCGCCCGGCTTGACCACCATCGATCAGAATATTGCCTTAGGCGGCGAGATCATGGTCAATGCCTTGATCGACAAGATTGCCGGCAAGCAGGTCAGCGCCACGCTGACACCCACAAAGCTGGTGATTCGTGGCAGCACTTCGGGCGGCAAAGCCAAGCCTTAGAATTGCCGGAGATGAAGCCCGTGCGCCTCTGCCGCGGCAGCAAGCGTTCGACTCCCGTAATTTATTCTAAATATCTGACTTAAGGATATAATTTGTGACAATTGTGCGCTCCTGGGAAATTTTGCAATCGGTTGCATTTTTTGATTGCAATCGTTTGTTTCTGCAATTAGGACTTGTCCCGCACACTGCATTATTGCGCCCCAAATATAAGGGCGATCTTGGGAGGATATGACCGATGAAAGTGATCCGTCGCGCCTTGTTGGCAACGGCTGCTACCACAGCCTTTATCAGTGCGAGCGCCCAGGCGCAGGATGTGCAGCCTGAGGCCAATGGTGCCGAAGACAACGAGATCGTGGTCACCGGCGTTGTTTCCGCCGCAGGCAAGAACAAGATCGACACTTCGGTTTCGATTTCATCGCTGGATTCGGAAGCCATCGCTGCCAGCAATCCGACCAACCTGGCCGAAGTCTTCCGTCAGCTGCCGGGCATCCGTTCGGAAAGCTCATCGGGCGGTGGTAACTCGAACATCAACGTTCGCGGCATTCCAATCTCGACCGGGGGCGCAAAGTTCCTTTCGATGCAGGAAGATGGCCTGCCGATCCTGCTCTTCGGCGACCATCTGTTTGCCCCGGCCGATGGCTTCTTCAAGTCGGATTCGACACTGGCCCGTGTTGAATCGGTGCGCGGCGGCACTGCCTCGACCCTCACCACCAACGGCCCTGGCGGGATCATCAACCTGATTGGCAAAACCGGCAAAACCGGCGGCGGCTCGGTTGCTTTCGGCATTGGCGTTGACCACAAGGACTACCGCGTCGATGCGGAATACGGAGCCAAGCTGGCTGACGATCTGTATTTCCATCTGGGCGGCCATTTTCAGCAGGGCGGTGACTATCGCGATTCCGGCTACAGCCCGGTATCGGGCGGCCAGCTGCGGCTGAGCCTGACCAAGGAATTCGACGCCGGCTATGTCCGCGTGACCGGCAAGTTCATCGACAAGAAGGAACAGGCCTATTTCCCGCAGCTGGTCTCGCGCACCGGCAATGCCACCAGCGGCGAAGTTGGTACCAGCCTCGGCAATTTCAGCGCTGCGCACCACAGCCTCTACAGCAACCTGACCCGCAACGGCCTTGCGGTAAACGGCCGGAACCAGCTTGAACCCTATGATGTTGCCGATGGCCTGAACCACAAGGTGAAGTCGATTGGCCTCGAAACCAAGTTTGACCTTGGCGGCGGTATCAATCTGGCAACCAAGAGCCGCTATCAGGATATCTCGGGCGAGTTCCTGGGCTTCTTTAGCTATGGTGCACTGGATGCGGCCGCGCTTGCAGGTTCGACCTATTACAACGGCCCCCTGGCCGGCCAGGCGGTGACCGCGGGCAACCTGCCCAACGGGCTCGCAACCGAAGTCGCCGTGTTCGATGTCAATCTTGATGACATGAGCAACTTCGCCAACGACGTCCGCCTTTCCAAGTCGTTCGACATTGGCAGCGGCTCCACAGTGGACTTCACTGTTGGCCACTTCTTCATGCACCAGAACTTCAAGCAGGACTGGCACTGGACCCGGCTTGTCACCACGACCGAGAACGACGCAGCGCTGATCGCCACGCCGGGTTCGATCAACGGCATCGCCGGGGTCAACCAGGCATTTGGCTGGGACGGTTCGAACCGCAACTATGACCTGGAAGCCGAAGTCAGTTCGCCCTTCGCAGCGCTTGCGGTCAAGTCGGGCAACCTCAGCCTCGATGCCAGCATGCGCTATGATTTCATGCGCCAGAACGGCGTGCGCACTTCGGCTTCCGGCGGCCCGTTCGACGTCAATGGTGACGGCGTTATTACCGGCACGGAAGCAACTGTTTCGTTGAACCGGGGGACAGTCGATGCCCGCGCCGATCTGAAGGCTGACAACTTCGCTTGGTCGGTTGGTGCCAACTATCTGGTCGGCGACAACTTCTCGGTCTTTGGCCGGGCCTCGAGCGGTGCATCGTTCAACTTTGACCGTGCGCTCGACTTTGGGGTTCGCGATGCGAACGGCGCGCTGCTGCCGGGCGCAGAGGGCGCCTATGTCGATCAGGTCAAGCAGTACGAAGTTGGCTTCAAGGCGCAGAACCTGAAGCTGGGCGGCGGCGAGCTCGATTTCTACGGAACCCTGTTCCTGTCGAAAACCGAAGAATCGAACATCACCATCACGCCTCCGACTGGGCAGATCCGCAAGTATGACGCCAAGGGCCTCGAGATCGAAGGCTACTACAAGAGCGGCGTGTTCAACCTCTACGCAACTGCCACCTACACCGATGCCGAGATCACCGACGCTCGCAACACGGCGAACGCCGTGAACACTGCGCTGATTGGCAACCGGCCGCAGCGTCAGGCCAAGCTCATCTGGGCGGTAACGCCCAGCCTGGAACTTGGCCGGGTTCGCCTTTCGGCCAGCTGGATCGGCACTGGCAGCAGCTTCGCCAATGACGCCAACACGCTGACCCAGAAGGGCTACTCGGTTGTCCACCTGACCGGGGCACTGAGCCTGACCGACAACTTGGAGCTCTCACTCAACGTCAACAACCTGTTCGACAAGGCAGGGATTACCGAATCGGCGAATGACGGGCGTGAGTCGCTTTATGCAGCGGCACCGAACACGGTTACCATCGGTCGGTCGATCCAGGGCCGCACGGTAGCTGCAATCATCCGCTTCAAATTCTGATCGGGTCGCAAAAATGAGAAGGGCGTCCGCACACTGCGGGCGCCCTTTTTTTGTCCAGGAACACGATTGGCCCTTAGCTGGCCAGGCCCTGGGTCTAGAGTTTCTGGAGGGCCTCGAAATAGGCTACATTCGGAACCGTGTCGCGCTGCACAAAATCACGCAGCCTTGATCGGCGCTGAGCCAGTTCCCGCATCATGGTCCTGACGTGAACGCCCGGTTCGGGCAAGTCACTGGCAGCTCCGGTCCAACCCATGCCGTAGAGGACGAATTTGTAGTTCGTGGCCGAAAAGCACTGGGTCGTGCTGTGGAAATCATAGATGCTGGGCACCGCGGATTTCCATGCCGCCAGATTGACCTGCAGCGATGGCGGGATCGTCGCGGGGTCGCAATTGTCGCGCCAGAACGGTGTGTCGCGGCGGTTTGACAGGCAATAGTGCAGCTTCAGGAAATCGGTGATGTTGTCATAGTGGTTATGCAATATCCGGTTGTAACTGGCTTGCGGCTGCGCCCCGCCCAGATAGCGCGGAACAAATTCCAGCATCGCCCAAATGGCCATTTCGATCAGATAGATCCCGGTCGATTCCAATGGCTCCAGAAAACCGCTCGACAGCCCGATCGCCACGCAATTGCCGCGCCATTGCTGGTCATGATAGCCAATGCGCATATCGAGCCGGCGCGTTTCAAGCTCTTCGACCGGCTGCTGGACATAAGCGGCCAGCTCCGCCTTGGCGGCATCGTCGTCGATATAGCGCGAGCTGTAGACATGGCCGACACCCCGGCGATCCTGCAATGCGATGTCCCAGATCCAGCCGGCACTTTGCGCGGTCGATTTGGTGTAGCCGATGACGTCCGCCAGGCTGTCGTTCTCGACCCTGGTCACAACGGCGCGGTCAACAAACAAAGTGTCTGACAGGCTGTTGAAGCCATTCAGCTTGTCGGAATTGATCAGTCTGGCGGCAAAACCGGTGCAGTCGACAAACAGGTCGGCCAGGATCCGTTCGTCATTTTCCAACCGAAGCGCGTTGATGTCGTCGCCATCGCGTTCGATCGCCATGACCTTCTGCACTTTGTGGCAGACGCCGCGTCCCTTGCTGAGCGTCTTCAGGAACTGCGCGAGTTTCCCGGCATCAAGATGATAGGCATAGGCCAGGGCACCGTCATAGGGCTTGTCGGTGAAGTTCTTTGGAGCCCGGCCGCTTCGGGCCAATTCGGCCTGCACGGAAAATTGCTCGGCATAGGCGCCGCGCTGATCCGGGGGCAGTTGCAGCCATTGCCAGCTCGCATCCCTGCCTGCGACCATGATCTGGTCACCGAACGGATGGAAATAGCTGTTGCTGCCGTCCAGCTTGGGGTCATCACGCCAATTGATGAACTCGATGCCCTGCTTGAAAGTGGCACCGCAGTTTTTCAGGAAGAGATGTTCCTCGATACCGCAAGCCGCCAGCGTCTGGCGGATCGAGGGGATGGTGGCCTCCCCCACGCCAACAGTCGGAATATCCTCGGCTTCGATAACGGTAATATTGACCGCGCGGTTCAGCGTATGTGGCAGCTGGTATTGCAGAAACGCGGCGGTCAGCCAGCCTGCCGTGCCGCCGCCGACAATGACAATCGCCACTTCCTGGTCAGCGTCAGCTTTCAACAGTCAAAGCCCTCTTTGCGAGTTCGAATGCCCCGGCAATGCCTGAGCGCGTGCCAAGCCCGGGCGCGACGATGATCGCATCCGCATGCACACCAAAATAGCTGCCGGCATAAACGGCCGCCCGTGCCCTTATCTTGTCGAGCAGCCCGGCTGTCTGCAAGACCCCTCCACCCAGAATGATACGCTGCGGTGAATAGAGCGCGATCAGTGTCTGGCAGAACTGCGCAAGATAATCGGCGATGATTTCGTGCGCCACATGGTCGGGCGCCAGATCGGAAAGTGAAGCCCCCCATCGCGCCTTGATTGCCGGGCCAGATGCCAGGCCTTCCAGGCAATCGCCATGAACGGGGCATGCGCCGGCAAAGTCCAGGTCCTGGGGGTGGCGGCGCAGCATCACATGGCCCATTTCCGGGTGGCGGCTGCCCTTGACCGTTTCCCCGTCGATAATTGCCCCGCCGCCAATGCCCGTACCGACAGTGACATAGATGGCCACATCGCAGCCCTTGGCCGCGCCGTGCTGATATTCTCCAATGGCAGCGCCATTCACATCCGTATCAAGTCCCGCGGGACAGCGCAGGGCATCGCCAAGCCGAGCCGCGACACTGGCCTGACTCCAACCCGGCTTGGGAGTATCGGTGATGGTGCCCCATTGCAGCGAGGCAGGATCAAGATCCACTGGCCCGAAGGACGCGATGCCTAAGGCTACAATGCCGCCTTGGGCTTGAAACCACTCGATCGTGCGCTGGAGCGTTTCGCCGGGACTGGTTGTCGGAATTTGCGTCTGGGCGATGATGTCATCATGGCCCCGGCCGATGGCGAGGACAAATTTGGTCCCGCCCGCCTCGACCGCGCCGAACAGTCTTTCCCAGTCAGCCGACATTGACCAGGTCATCGCACAGGCTGGCGCGATCTCCATCCAGAACCAACCTGACAAAAGGGGCCGGGGTTCCGCCAAAGCTTTCGGCTGCCAGTTGGGGATCATCCGCCAGGCTGCGCCCCTTGAGGCCCCAGTGATCGACAAAGCTGCTCACCAAGAGCTCTTTGGTCACGTGCCAGCTATAGGTCTGTGAAGGCTCTTCCGGCGGATTGGCCAGGATCAGACCGCTGCCATTGATCGGTTGATAGTCCCCAAACAGCTGATTGGAGACCATGCCGTAAAGACCCGTTGGACCAACCGGACCAGCCGGATCAAAAGTGCCGGCCTGGGTCACCCAGAAGAGATAGTAACGATTATCCCGGGCGACCATGTGCGCGCGTTCCAGCTCGTTGTTGACGCCGTCGGCATGGAGCAGCGGCGGCAGCAGTTCCCAACCGTCCTGGCCCGATCGGCGGGCAATGCCCACGGCGCCGTTATATTCGGATGCCGATCCCGCCACTGAAGCGGTGAACAGCAGATATTCCTGCCCATCGGCCGGATCGCAGAAATAGGCGGGATCGCGAAAGGCGGTGATCTTGCCCGGCTCGCCCTCTTGCTGATCAGCCAGTTCGTAATAGTCGCCATTGTTGACGACGGATTCGCGCAGCTCGCTCCAGTCCATGATTTGGCCGTCTGGCTGCAATGTGCCATGCGCCTCAAACAGCCTCTGCTGGTAGCCGCCGGGCTGGTCGGCTCGGCCAGCGGCGGTAAAGAACAAGGAGACGGTCTGGCCTTTCAGCAAAGCCGTTCCAGCCCATTCGCGCTCGAACGCGTAATCGTTATCGGGCAGCGCCCAGCCCATGTCTCGCCACTGCTCGCCCTGCAAATGCAACAGCCTGATGCGCGCTTCAAAATGGCGCAGCCCTGGATCCGACCGGTCCGGAGCCGCAAGCGCCATCCACAGCGATCCGCCGTCGACTTGCGCGATGCTGCCATCGGAAAGCTGCAGCGGCCACATGTCCCACAGCAAAATTCCCGGAAGGAGAGGGCGAGCCTGGAGTTCCGAAATCAGCCGAACTGCAGGGAAATCCTGCTGCTCGATGCGGCAAACATGCTCGTGTGTCCATGCTGAGGTCAAGGCAAATGGCTTCCTGATCAAATCGACTTTCGCCAACGCCTAGAAAATGGGGAAACACTGCGCAACATAAATTTGCAATCGATTGCATATTGGGCGGATTTGAAAGCTTGCCACTTCGCCGACCAAGCCTGTTTCCCGGTTGCTCCCGTCATTTCAAGCAACCCAGGCAAGCAATTGTCCGTCGACTGTCGGCTGACCGCAGCGAGCGTCTACGCCTCTGCAATAATAGCGCGCAGCTAGCCGAGAATGGGATGTTTTAGACTTCACAGCGCCTTCCAGAATTTGACGGCAGCTTTTCTATGGGCTCGCCCTAAAGCCCGCCGTTCCGGATCGTCCGAAGAAGCTGACATCTATGCTTTTGGCGTGGTGTGGGGTGATTATTGGGGGCGGCCTCTACCTTCGGATCCGTCCAACTGGTAGATCTTGGTTTTACATCGGAACCTTGAGTGGAAGCCGAATGGATCGTGGCTGGGGATCGGGCTTGGACATTGTGCACGCAAAGGCACGCGAGCGGGCCAAGGTGATACGGGGTCAGCTGCTAAGCGGCATTGATCCTCGGATCGAACGCGCCAAAGCTCGAGCCAAGCCGGTTCCGGTTGTGACGTTTGGCACTTTCGCCAAGGCATGGTTTGCCGTCATCGAAGACGGGTTCCGCAACCCCAAACATCGGCAGCAAAAGCATACGCATCGTCGGTTCTTGAGGTAAGTTCGAATTTGGCTGCCTGCTGTACCGAACGCCCTTGATCCCGCACAGGTGCTGCTGAATATCGAAAATCCTCTTTAGCGATATTGATGCGTTTTACGGAAATCAGCAATATTCTGCCTTGCCCGAATTTTTCCGAGAGAGTGCCAGCCCTATCTGTTTTGCCCAAATGGAATAGCCTAGGCTGTTCATGTGCAATCCATCAGCGATGAACAACTCGGGGCGCGGTTGGCCGTTGCTCCCCAGCATTGGCTTGACGGTATCGACAAACACAAGATCATCACGTTCTGCAGCCAGACTGGCGACTCTGTCGTTTAATTGCGTTTGCGCTACAAAATCTGCTTTCCGCGCGATAGAAGGCTTGGCTGAAACGAAGTAGACTGGCGTTTCGCCGAGCACGGCGACCTTCCGATCCATGAAGTGATTGAAATCGATCAGCACTGCACCAACAGATTTGCCGCTATTGATGTCATTCTCGCCCGCATAGAACACTATCTCGCGGGGGCGATAGCGACCGACCACATTGTCGAAGTGCAGGTTGATATCGGAAATTGACGCGCCGCCGAAGCCACGTTTCAGGACCTTCCGTTTTGGGAAGTCCTGCTGCAAGCGGGACCAGAAGCGGAAGCTGGAGCTGCCCACAAACAGGGTTTCGCATCCGGTAGGCGGATAAATTTCGTCTTCCACACCGAACAGCCGGATTTCCTCGGCAAAGGGGACGGGTGCTGCAAAGGTCGGCGCCGCTGCCAAGGAGAGAATTAGTCCCAATACAACGCCACGCAAAGTCCGCATCGGCTTTTCTCCCGATTCAATTCTGCGAGTTATCTGAAAGGTCTGGCGAGCGCAGTCAGTTTGAAGTTTTTGGAATTGCCGATTCGAACGGTGCCAATGGGACGCCATCGAAATCGAACAGACTGGTCAATGCGCTATCTGCCCACAAATAACGGAGCTTGGTGTCATTCGCTGTCACCTCAAACTCAACCTGATTTGGGGCTGTTTGGCGGGCGTCAACGAAGCGGCACTGATCCGAATGATCACATAGCTCGAAGCCAATCGGCGTTCGGCTCCCACCAGCCAGCCGATATGATGTCGGCAGCCAAACCGTAAGCAGATCACCTGAGCGAGCGAGGACAATGTCAGGATTGGGTCCCGCTGACATAGTGGCGAGCGCCAGCCTTCTGCCGATCTCGCGCTTGTTCGCAGGATGGATATCGTGCGGATCGCCGATATCCATAGTTGGGATCAACCGGACGGCTGGATCACGAAGCGCAACCTGCCGCTGGGCTTCGCGCAAAGCAGCCCAGCCCGAAGGGAAAGGCACGGACGCGTAAGGGCCGTAGGCCGCCAACTGGACAATCAAGAATGTTTGTCCGCCCATCCTTGCACGCCAATCGAAAATTAGCGCCTCTAGCTGCGCGGCATAAAGGCGAGCGCGGGGGACATTGCTTTCCCCCTGATACCAAGCGAAGCCTTTGACGCGGTACTCGCCAAGCGGTGCAATCATGCCATGATCGAGCGTTGCCAGACCTCCACCGCCGCTCCACGGCGCGACCGGGATCGGTTGGATCTCTGCCAGGGATGCCAGCCGCGTTAATGTTGCAGCCTGATCAAAAGGCATGATTGTTCCATCCTCAAGCTCAAGCCCCCGTGCCTCAGCACCGTAAAGCCCACCGCCGCCGCCTGTATCGACGACCAGGACCTCAAGTGTATTGCGGCCCGGTCGCAACAGTCCCGGTGTTAGCGGATAGCGGCGAGGCGTGTCCCAGCCGGCGGTATTGCCAACGACCCAGCCATTGAGCGTGGTCAAATCAATATCGTCAATCCGGCCCAGCACCAGCGCCCGCGCGCGCCGCGCTGTGGCCGCATCGATCGTGATCCCCAACCGGTAGGTTCCAGCCCCATCGAATTTGGCAAGCGCGGGGATCCCCCATTCCTCCCATCCGTCGCGCAATGAACCGACCGGCACAGGAGGACTGTTGGCAGGGCGGCCTGCCAACGAAACCAGCCAGGCCTCGCGTTGCTTTGCCAATCTCTGCTCGGCCGCAGTCGGATCCAGCGAGTAGGCCTTCAGCGCGGCAAGCTCGGCATCATAGCCGCCGAGGCGCCCCAAAGCGACTTCGCTCAACCAGTCCTCTATCCTGGAACCACCCCAGGCCGCGGAGATCAGTCCGACCGGTACCTGCGGGCTTCGGGCTCGCAGCGCCTGTCCCATCGCATGGCAGACAGCGGAAAATTCAGCGACGCTTTGGGGGCTGGCGGCATTCCATACCGCTATCCTGGCAAAATCACGAGACGGCCCGAGACTGCGCTGGCGCGGCACCAACAGCAAGCGCAGTCCGGCATCTTCGCTTCGAGCAACAATGTCCGGACCATTGCTTTGCCGGGATGCCTCGAATTCCATATTTGACTGGCCGGAGCAAAGCCAGACGTCGCCGATCGCAATGTCGCGCAGCGAGATTCTCCCCCCACGTGAGCCGGCGATCGTCAAGCTTGCCGATTGCCGCGCCGGGCCGCTAGGCAGTTCGACGCGCCAGTTGCCCTTGCTGTCGGCATTGGTTTCCCGCGTAATTTGATCAAGATTGACCGCGATCTTCTCTTCGGGCTCAGCAGTCCCCCAGATCGATACGGAAGTTTCACGTTGAAGGACGGCGTTATCGGAAAACGGGGCTGCCAGCTTGAGTGGTCCGGCAATGGCAGTACCGTTAAGCCCCAACTGAAACAGAAGTGCAAAAACGCAAGTTCGCAATCCGCGCATGTCAGCTCTTCCCGTTCAGTTTTGTGACCAATAGCCGCCGCATCGCCTGCCGGTCCGCCGGGCTGTTTGCAGCCAGGATGCCTGCCGCGTAGGCTGGCAGATGCGCCGCTGGGTCTCCGTCGCAAAGGAAAGCATAGTGACGAAACATCGCCAGCCAGGCGCGCCGCTGCGGCGCGGGCAGGTGCCGCAGGGTCATCATTGCGTGCAGCATCGCGTCCCACGGCGACCCGCCATCCTGCGCAGCGTCATTCCACCAGTGATTGACCAGCATCGAAACCGAATCGAGTGACTGGACATGATGGTACCAGCCATAAGGAATGAAAATCGCGTCACCGGGTTCGAGCAGTGCCTCCTGCGACACTTCCAACGCCGCGCCGAACCGGGGATACTTGTTCAAATCGGGGGACAGCGGGTCGGCCATTGAGATCGGCGTGCCTGCGGGGGTTGGGTCGAACGGCCCCATCATCAGGTCTGGAAGGCATTCGGGTGCGAACAGGGTAAATTTGCGCTTCCCCGCAACAACACAGGCGATATTGTCTGCTGGATCGGAGTGGATCGCCACCTCGATCCGGTTTCCAATCCAAAGCCGCGCTAGCGCCCCGGATGGCAGCCAGGTGAGGCGGTTGGCCTGCGTAAAACCCGGTGCGGCCCAATCTGCAACTATGCCTTGAGCTGCGATTGTGGGCGCAGGTTCGAGTGCATTGGACCCCGCCAGCCGATCAAGAAAGTCAGCCAATGGCGCGCGCCCGCGGGTGAAATTGAACCCGCGCAGCAAATCATCATAGTGCATCCGGCCGTTCACGCTGGGCGGCGCGGTAACATAGTCAACCGGGCTATCCACCGCAAAGCCGCGCAAATAGGCCAACAATTCGCGGTCACCCTGCCGCGCTTCGGCAACAACCTGCCAAGCGTCAGCAGCGCCTCGCAACACGAACGGCTCACCCGCAGTGATCGGACCCTTCAAAAGGGATTCAGGGGTCCAGGCGGAGAGTTCGGGCAAGGCAAGCGGCATCGTTGGGCTCGCTTTCAGTTCAGGCGGATGAAGGCGGCGACGGTCAGCCGCCCGGCCAGCGGATCGCTGGGCAAGTCTACCCCGGCCAGATTGGCACAATGCAGTAGGTTGCCGGGGAACAGAACGGCCCGATTGAAGGCGGCGGGACACAGCCCGATCTGTTCAAATCCAGCTGCGCCTGAATCGACATAGCCGGCAGGCGGTTGGCCGTCTCGGACAAAGCCAGCTTCAAGCGAACGCAAATAGGTGGCGGACCGGGCTTCGTTGATTGTTTCGAATCCGGTTGCCGAATGGCGGTAAAATGCTGTTCCGCCAAATTCCTCGGGGCAAAGGTAGTGAACCAGCGCAATCTGGCCCGGATCGTAGCTGTCGACATGCGGGATCCGCTGCGCAAGACTCAGGTCATCGGGACGAGTCGTGGCAAGGGAATAGAAACAGCGCAGCACCTGCACCGAGCGTAGGCGGCCGAAAACTCTCGGCAACACAAAGCGCAAGACTTGGCTGAGCTGGGCTTGGTAGGCGGCATCGACTTGAGCCCTTGGACCAGGGTAGAAGTCACCAATAGCTTGCCAGTTGAGACTTGGAGCAACCTTGCGCAGCGCCTCGGGATCCGGCAGAAAATCATCTATGACTGCCAAGGTGCTCGACTCTTGACCTATCGTCCCCACGCGCAAGGCTGGGCCAGTAGAATGGCGAGTGACAGCAGAAGGCATAACCCCATATTCCACGAGCCCACCGATTTGGGAAGCGCTTCCATCTTTGGCAGTTGGCGGATAGCCGATATTGCTAATCCTTGCCACAACGCCCTCTTGCTGCAACTGTAGCCGGGGGAGTTCACTCGAAAGTACACGCTTCTTCAGTGCCGATCAGCAAACCAACAATCGATGACGTGGCAAAACTCGCCGCTGTTGGGCGGACGACGGTGTCGCGCGTGCTCAATAACAAGCCGAACGTGCGCCACGAAGTTCGTCGGCGCGTTATGGCGGCAGTCGAGCAGCTCGATTTCAAGGTCAACTTGCAAGCCAGGAACCTGGCCGGAAAGTCCGGAAAGCGGGTAATCCTGATCCATGCCTCGGACTTCGATACTGAACCAAACTCATATTACAGCTCGGCAATCGAGTTGGGAGCGACCCGCGCTGCGATCCGGTTGGGGGTGCAACTGACGACTCACATCGTCAATCAGAACGATCCCGATGCAGGCAACAGGATTGTCAGTTTGGTTGACGAAGCGCACGCCAATGGACTGGTGCTTACTCCGCCTTTTTCCGACAATCTCGAACTGGTCCAAGCGATCCGGGCGCGCAATTGCGGCGTCGTTTGCATTGCCGGGGGCGCCGCTATCTCGGCAATCACCGCCACTCTTGGTATTGACGACCGCCGGGCCAGTTACGAAATCGGGCGCCACCTCGTTGCCGCAGGTCATCGCCGCTTCGGCTTTGTTCATGGCATCCAGGATCACGTTTCGGCCGAAAGTCGCTATTCCGGGTTTCTCGCGGCTCTGATTGAATCAGGGTTCAGCCAGAACGATATCGTTACCGAACGCGGTAACTTCACTTTTCGCTCGGGGATCGAATGTGCGCAACGGATTCTGGCGCGCGCCGACCGTCCGACGGCGATCGCCTGCGCCAATGACGACATGGCGGCCGGCGCCTTGCTTGCAGCGCACAAGGCCGGACTCGAGATTCCGCGCGACGTGGCCATTAGCGGATTCGACGATACACCCGTGTCGGAAATCGTCTGGCCGCCGCTCACCACGGTGCACCAACCGCTGCGCCGGATGGGGGAACGAGCGATTGAACATCTTGCTGAAATCGGCGGCGCAGGTGGGCCCGATCTCGAACTGATCGAGTATCGCCTGATCGTGCGGGAATCGACGCAATTCTGCGGCTAGGCGCCGCATCGGCGCGAACTGTTTCCACAGCGGGAGTTTAATGCGCTTGACCGAGCTTTTGATTTCGGTAGTTGTTGGAAGCGCTTCCAATAGGGCGGTGACTTGAGTTCTCCGCCCATTGCGAGGGCCGACAAGAAAGAATTTCTCGCGGGTTTCTGCGAGTTCAGGAGGGGAAATCTTGATGCGTTCGAGCATTCACACTGGCGAATCACACCGCATGTCCAAGCGGTATCGATTCGGTGCGACAGTATCCACGCTAGCCCTGATCGCACTGACGCCCGCAATGGCGCAGGCTCAGGAGGCAGCTCCTGCCGAGCAGCCAGACGAGGCGTCAACCGAGGACGGTAGCGAGATCATCGTTTCAGGGATCCGCTTTTCAATTGCCAACTCGATCGGCATCAAGGAGCGCGAGAGCAGCATTGTCGAGGCAATTTCGGCTGAGGAAATCGGAAAACTGCCGGATGTTTCGATTGCCGAATCCATTGCCCGCCTGCCCGGTCTGGCTGCTCAGCGAGTTAGCGGCCGCGCGCAGACAATTTCGCTGCGCGGGTTCTCACCCGACTTTACAACCACCTTGCTCAATGGCCGCCAGCAGGCGAGCTCGGGCGATAACCGCAGCGTCGAATTCGACCAATACCCGTCTGAACTGCTAGGCAGCGTCGTGGTCTACAAGACGCCCGACGCGAGCATCGCGGGAATGGGTCTGGCGGGCGCAATCGATCTGCGCACCGTACGACCGCTCGCGCATGGCAAGCGGGCCATCGCGATGAACTTGCGCGGTGAGTATACCGATGGCGACCAGTTGAATGCTGACGTTCGCAACTACGGCTGGCGCGGAAGCATCAGTTATATCGATCAGAATGACAGCGGCACTCTCGGCTGGGCCTTCGGCTATGCCCACCTGGATGCCCCGGCGCAGAACCGCCACTATAAGGCCTACAACTACGAGACCTTTGGCGGACGCGGCGGGAACATTTCCCCTGATACGGCAGACGCTTCGACCTTTGTGACAGGCCAGGAAATCTTTGCCTATTCACGCCAGCAAAAGCGCGATGCCGCGATCGGGATTCTTGAATGGCAGCCAAGCGATGCCGTTCATTCAACACTCGACCTGTACTATTCGCGGTTCAAGCAGCGCGAAACCATGCGCGGGGCGCAGTGGTTTTCCAACGTCTGGGCCGATAACCAGCAATATACCAATGTTACCAATGCCACCTATGGCGGTACTGTGGTCGGGGTGACCGGCACCAACACCGGTGTCGCGCCAATCGTCCGGAATGACTACAACACACGCGACGACAAACTTTTTGCGATTGGCCTGAACAATGAGTTCAAGCTTGATGATCGCACACGGTTTGCCGCTGATCTGTCCTATTCGCGAAATGAGCGCGATGAGAGCATTACAGAAACCTATGCCGGGGCAGGTTGCTGCGTCACATCGGGGGCGCAGAATGCCAACCGGACGTTCGATACGATCGGCTGGAACTTTACCGATTTCCTGGCAGGCAACGGCTACGGAACCTATGATGAAGGCCTGAACTATGCCGATGCCTCGCGCATTTCGCTGGGGGACCGCGCGCCGTGGGGCGGCTGGGGCCATGATGGTCAGACCAAGGAGCCGCACGTTGTCGAAAACGTCTGGTCGATTGACATGGCGATGGATCATGATTTCGGCGAGGGATTCCTGCGCAATGTCGAAATAGGGGCCAACTACACTCACCGCGACAAGAGCAAGCGGGTTGACGAATTTGACCTGATGTTGAAATCGGGCCGTCTTCAGACGTTGGTTGGGTCGCAATATCTGGTCAACCCGACGTCGCTGGGTTACGCTGGGTTTGGCAATGTGCTTAGCGTCAATTTGCCGGCCGCGATCCCGCAGTACTATGATCGTGTCACCTTCATCAACAACGACCCTTATGACAAATCCTGGCGAATTGATGAGAATTTGCTGACACTGCACCTCAAGGCGACCTTCGAAACCGGACCGCTCAAAGGCAATGTCGGAGTTCAGATGGTCAACACGACGCAGAAGTCGTCCGGTTCGGCGATCAACCGCACGGTTACGCCCACCAGCGTCATCCCGATCCGTGAAGGTGCAACCTATACCGATGTACTCCCGAACGTGAACCTGTCGTTCTCACTCGGCAGCGGGATGCGGATTCGCGCGGCCTATGCCCGTACCATGGCACGGCCGCGGATGGACGAACTTCGAGCCAACTTTACGCCCAGCTTCGGCAACCCCTGCGGCGGCAGCCCGCCATGCGTACCGGGCCAAGTCGTCAACCCGTGGTCTGCATCCGGCGGCAACGCAAAGTTGGAACCTTGGCGCGCTGATGCCTTCGACCTGACCTACGAATGGTACATTGGAAAAGCGAGCTACTTCGCGATCAACGGGTTCTACAAGAAGCTTGACAACTACATTTATATCCAGCGCCAGGCGTTCGATTTCAGCGGTCTGCCGCTACCGCCAAACGCTGTGAACATCCCGGCCGGGGTGATCATCAGCCCGATCGGGCAGATCAACCAGCCCGCCAATGGGACTGGCGGTAATGTCCGGGGGATCGAAGTTGCCGGTGCACTCGAGCTTGGGAAGATCACGTCATTTCTGGACGGCTTTGGTATTCTCGGAAGTTATTCGTACACGCTGTCCAGCCTGCGCCCGACTGCCAGTACCAATCCGACCGTGATCAACGCGACCCGCATCCCGGGGCTGTCAAAGGACGTTTATCACATCACGGCCTATTTTGAGAAATGGGGCTTCCAGGCGCGCGTCAACTACAACTACCGTTCAGGCTTCAAGGGTGAAACCACCCAGCTCTTTGCGGTGCGCGGTGCGACTGAAATTCTCGCCGACAAGGATATGAGTGCGCAGATCGGTTATACCTTCGGCGAAGGATCTTCGCTGAATGGTTTGAACGTGCTGTTCCAGGTCAATAACCTGACGGACTCTGCTTATGGCACGCGACTTGGCGTAGACAATGGCGGCGTGCGGCTTTCGGATGGCTCGTTCGTTCCGGAAGTCTATGAAAAGTACGGCCGTCAGTTCCTGTTCGGGATTAGCTACAAGTTCTAGTCGGGTCGCATAGGCTTGTAGCCGGGAAAGACCGGTCGGGGCTGGGTTTCATCCATAAATTTTTGGATGAAACCCGGATAATGGTCTCGGCCGGTCGATCTCGTTCTGCGAAGAATTTGATTGATGGGGCATACCACGTGAAAAACACTAATACCGCGCTCTTTGCCCCAGCTGCTTTTGCCATTTTGCTGGCAGGATGTGCTCCTTCCGCGACTATCTCGACCAATCCGATGTCACTCGCTGGATGGTCGAGCGATGAGGCCGAAGTAATTGCGGCATTCCCTGCGCGGCGCGGCAGTCGGCTGCTCGATCCGGCAAGCGAGAGCAGGATTGCCGGGATCATTGCGGGACTGACGCTTGAACAGAAGATCGGGCAGATGACCCAGCCCAGCATCCTCAGCATCACGCCCGATGAAGTGCGGCAGTACTACATCGGTTCGGTGCTGAACGGCGGCGGTGGCTGGCCGCAAGGCAAGAAGCATGCAACGGTACAGGATTGGGCCACGCTGGCCGATAGCTATTCCAGGGCCTCGCTGGCGACCGATCTGAAGATCAAGATTCCGCTAATCTGGGGGACCGATGCGGTCCACGGTCACAACAATGTGGTCGGCGCGACGACCTTCCCGCATAACATAGGGCTAGGTGCGGCGAACGATCCTGAACTGACCCAACGGATCGGCCGGGCGACCGCCCGGCAAGTGCGGGCAACCGGGATAAATTGGGCTTTTGCGCCCACCCTTGCAGTGGTTCAAAATCAACGCTGGGGCCGAAGCTACGAGGGCTACTCCAGCGATCCCGCCATAGTAGCTCGGCTGGGTGGTGCGATGACCCGTGGCCTTCAAGGCAACCTGACCGGCGACGGCGACGTACTTGCCAGCGCGAAGCATTTTGCCGGCGACGGCGGAACCTTTCAGGGTGTCGATCAAGGTGAGAACCGCTCAAGCCTGTCAGACTTCGTCGCGATCCATGGTGCAGGATACTATTCCGCGCTTGATGCCCAAGCCGCGACGACGATGATTTCCTACAACTCCTGGACCCGCAGCGGAACCCAGCCCTATGGCAAGATGCATGGCAATCGGGCACTGATCACCGGCGTCCTCAAGGGTCGGCTGGCTTTCGACGGTCTGGTTGTGTCCGACTGGAACGCGATCGAGCAGATTCCCGGCTGCGAGCGCGATCGATGTCCGCAGGCGGTCAATGCCGGGATCGACCTGTTTATGATTCCGGACAATTGGAAGGCCTTCATCACCAACACGGCCGCCGATGTTCGCGCAGGCCGGATCCCGATGGCGCGGATCGACGATTCAGTAACGAGAATTCTTCGGGTCAAATTGCGGATGGGCCTGTTCGATCGCCCGACTTCGGCCGGGCGCTACACTGGCGACGCTTCCGCCCTGGTTGCACGCGAACTGGCGCAGGAAGCCGTGCGCAAGTCTGCTGTCTTGCTCAAGAACGATGGCGCGCTGCCGCTGAGCGGAGCCAAGCGCATTCTGGTGGTGGGAACCGGGGCAGACAGCTTCGCGCGGCAATCGGGCGGCTGGTCCTTGACCTGGCAGGGCGACGAGACCGACAATAGTGACTACCCGGTGGGCGAGACCCTGCTGAGCGGTCTGCGCCGGGTCTATGGCGAAGCCAACGTCACTTATTCGCTGGATGGTGCCGGAATCGATTCACGCGGCTTCGATGCAGTTGTCGCCGTGATCAGCGAGACCCCCTATGCTGAGATGAAGGGCGATGTGCGGTATCCCGCACCGCTTTCGCATTCGGCTCGCTTTCCGGAAGATCGCGCACTGCTTGACCGTTTTGCGGGTCAGGGAATTCCGGTTGTGACTGTGCTCTATTCGGGCCGAACCACCTATTCCACCGACCTTATCAATCGCTCGAATGCTTTCGTGGCCGGATTTCTGCCCGGCACAGAGGCGGGCGCGATCGCTGACTTGCTCGGTGCTCGTTCAGGCCTCAACTTCAGCGCGCGACTGTCTTTCGCCTGGCCAAACACGGCCTGTCCCTCTGGCGGCGAACCTGCTGCCGAGGCACTGTTCCCGCGGGGCTACGGATTGCGCTATGGTGCTGCGCGAATAGCCGGGCGACTGCCCGAGCAGGGCGCGATTGCAAGCTGCCCGTGAGCGGCACAGGATAGACGAATGAAACATCTCAAGCGCATTCTGATCGCAGGCGGCGGTTCGGCCGGTTGGATGACCGCAGCCCTGCTATCCCGCCTGTTTCAGGGTTTGTACGATGTGACGCTGGTTGAATCCGAAGAGATCGGAATCATCGGCGTGGGCGAAGCGACGATTCCCGCGATCAAGAAATATGTCGAACTGCTCGGGCTCGATGAGAACGAGTTCATGGTTCGCACGCAGGCAAGCTTTAAACTTGGCATCCAGTTCAACAACTGGTCAGCGCCAGGCAGCAGCTATGTCCACGGCTTCGGGGTGATCGGGCAGGATCTGGAGTGGCTGCGCTGCCACCACTACTGGCTTAAGGCGCACGCCGATGGGCGCGGCGGAGATTTTGCCGACTATTCGATCAACACCGCGGCGATCCCGGACAACAAGTTCATGCGCGCGGTAAGCGACATGGGCGATTCGCCGCTTGGCCAAATCGCTCATGCCTTCCATTTCGATGCCGCACTGTTCGCCCGCTTCCTTAGCGGATACGCGCAGGAGCGCGGGGTGCGGCGGCGCGAGGGCAAGATCGTTGACGTTAGCCTGCGCAGCGAGGACGGCTTTGTTGAAAGCGTGACCATGGACGACGGCGAGAAGATCGCCGCTGACCTGTTTGTCGATTGCTCGGGGCTGCGCGGCTTGATCATCGAACAGGCGCTGAAGACCGGCTACGAGGACTGGAACCACTGGCTGCCGTGTGATCGCGCGATTGCAGTACCGTGCGAACGCTCGGACAATTTCACGCCATACACCAAGTCCACTGCTCAAGGTGCCGGCTGGCAATGGCGGATCCCGTTGCAACACCGCACTGGCAACGGTCACGTCTATTCCAGCCAGTACATTGACGATGCCGAAGCCGAACGGGTTCTCCTCGCCAACCTCGATGGCGCACAGCGCGCGGATCCGTTTCGCGTGAGCTTCCGCACGGGCAAACGCAAGCAGCTATGGAACAAGAACTGCGTGGCCATCGGGCTATCGGGCGGGTTCCTTGAGCCACTGGAATCGACTTCGATCCACCTGATCCAGTCAGCGATCATCCGCATGGTCAGGCTGTTGCCCGATGCTGGGTTCGATCCCGCCGGGATTGCCGAATTCAACCGCCAAAGCGACTTCGAATACGAACGCATCCGCGACTTTATCATTCTCCACTACAAGGCCACTCAGCGCGACGACACGCCGTTCTGGGACTATTGCCGGACAATGGAAGTGCCAGGCACGCTCCAGCACAAGATCGACCTGTGGATGGCCAATGGCCGGGTCTTCCGCGAGGACGAGGAACTGTTTGCTGAAGAGAGCTGGATCCAGGTGTTCATCGGCCAGGGGTTCATCCCGCGCGGCTACGATCCACTGGTCGCGATCAAGAGCGACGCGCAAATCGCGCAGCATTTGGGCAACATTGCTGCAGTAATCGGAAAGTGCGTCAAGGTCATGCCCAGCCACGCCGAATACGTCGCCAAGACCTGTCTGGCCGAGGCGTGACCAAGGCCAAATCTCTGTCTTCGGCGCTGCTAATTGCAGCACTTGTGGTATTGTCGAGCTGCGCAACCTCTCGACCGGAATTCGCAGCGAGCAAAGTCGCAGTCTGGTCGAGCAGCGCAGACGGCAGCCGCAAACTGACGCGCTTAACGGATCTGGTGATTGAACCGGTTGCAGACGGCGCTGATGTCGTGGATGTCGATCCGGCGCAGCGCTATCAGTCGATCGTTGGTTTCGGTGCCGGGATGACCGACGCTTCGGCCGAAGTGTTGCTTGGGATCAAGGATATTGCCGCCCGCGAAGCGCTGCTCGCCGAGCTGTTTGCGCAGGACCAACTCAACCTCTCGTTCCTGCGCCTTCCGATCGGCGCCTCCGACTTCTCGCGCGAACACTACAGTCTGGCCGACCAAGCAACGGGCCAAAGCGGGCTGCAGTCCTTTTCCATGGCCAAGGCCGCACCGCAGATTGCTGCTACTCAAGCGGCGCGCAAATATAACTCCGGTCTGCTGCTGATGGCCAGCCCGTGGAGCGCGCCAGCCTGGATGAAGAGCAATAACAGCCTCATCACCGGCAAGCTCGATCCAGCGCACTACGCGGATTTTGCAGCCTATTTCGATCGCTATCTGAGAGAAATGCGCAAGGTCGGACTTCCGGTTCGCTATGTTTCGGTCCAGAATGAGCCACACTTTGAGCCAACAAACTATCCTGGAATGCGGGTCGATCCGGCCAGTCGGGCGGCATTCATCGGGGGCTACCTTGGACCGTTATTGGCCCGCAATCACCCAGATACGGCAATCCTCGATTGGGATCACAATTGGGATGAGGCCCATAGTCCGCTGACAGTCCTGTCTGATCCGGAGGCGCGGCGCTATGTGGCGGGTGTCGCCTGGCATTGCTATGCCGGAAATGTTGCCGCCCAATCCCAGGTGCGCGATGCCCATCCCGACAAGGACGTGTTCTTCACCGAATGCTCGGGCGGCCGCTGGGCGCCGAAGTGGGGCGAAACGCTTGGCTGGATGACCGAGAACCTGATTATCGGCAGCAGCAGGAACTGGTCGCGTGCGACGCTGATGTGGAACCTGACGCTCGACGAAAACGACGGTCCGCACAACGGCGGTTGCGGAAACTGCCGCAGCGTGGTGACGGTCGACAGCCGCAGCGGTGCGATCACCCGCAACGTCGAATACTATGTGCTGGGGCACGCTGCACGCTTTGTCCGGCGCGGCGCCTTCCGGATCGCCAGCAACCAGACGGGCAGCATTCCCAACGTGGCCTTCAGCAATCCTGATGGAAGCTTGGCCATGATTGCCTTCAACAAGTCCGCACAACCCGCAGAGCTTCGGGTCAGGCAAGGTGCGACCGGTTTCAATTTGACCCTTCCGCCCGGCGAGGTTGTCACCCTTGTCTGGCCCAAAAGCTGACCGATAGGAGAAGTCGATGAGTGTTCTGCGTCGTCTTGGAATTACCGGGGCTTTCATCTCGGTGACGACCCTGTTCTTTGCCTGGGGTTTCATAACGTCGAACAACGATCCGCTAATCGTGGCGCTGAGGGCGGTGTTTGATCTCAACTACACCGAAGCCTTGCTGACGCAGTTGGTGTTCTTTCTGGCCTATGGCTTGATGTCGCTCCCAGCCGCTTCGCTGGGCAACCGACTTGGCCCCGTCAACACAATCGTCGCGGCACTCTTTGTGATGGTTGCGGGTTGTTTGCTTGTACAGTTCAGTGTTGTTTTCGACAGTTATGGCCCGATACTCGTGGCCCTTTTTGTGTTGGCGACGGGCATCACGACTTTGCAGGTTGCGGCAAATCCGTTGGCAGCAGCGCTCGGTCCGCAATCAACCAGCCATTTCCGGCTGACTCTCGCTCAGACCTTTAATTCGCTCGGGGTCGTGGCCGGGGTCCATTTCGGGTCGATGATCATGTTGGACGACAAGGTAATCAACAACAAGGCCGGGCCGATCACCGATCCGCTGCTGCGCGCCGAAGCGCTTGGGGCTGTGGCCCATGCCTTCATGATAATGGCCGGAATTCTGCTCGCGCTGCTCCTGTTCGTCGCGCTGCAACGCCAGCGGATTGCCAATGCCGCAGCCGGCATCGGACCAACCCCGCAGGCTTCGGTTTTCGACGCCCTCAGATCGCGCTGGGCGATCCTCGGAGCCGCAGCGATCGGGCTCTATGTCGGCGCCGAAGTGTCTATTGGCAGCATCATGATCAACTACCTGCATCAGGCGAGCATTCTGGGTCTGCCGTTCGAGGTCGGGGGCCAGTATCTGGCCAACATCTACTGGATGGGCGCACTTGTCGGGCGGTTCGCCGGAAGCTTTCTGCTCACCTACGTCGCTGCACCGCGCCTTCTGGCCTTTTGCGCCATGGTGGCCGCAGTGCTCTGCACAGTCGCCACGTTGACGGTGGGCCCGGTGGGTGCCTATGCGGCGCTTGGTGTTGGCCTATTCAACTCGATCATGTTCCCGACAATCTTCACGATCACACTGGAGCGCTCCGGTGTCTCGCAATCGTCGACTTCAGGCCTGCTTTGCCTGGCGATCGTTGGTGGCGCGATCTTGCCTTTGCTGGTTGGGTTATTGGCTGACTCGATGAGCCTGAGCGCCGCGTTTGTGGTTCCTGCGATCGCCTATTTGTTCATCACCTGGTTCGCCTGGAAAGCGATCTCTGCACGCACCTTTGGCAGCGGCGCTGTGAAATCACCGACATTTCACTAACCCGCCTTACTGCTTGCTGATCACTCAATGGGAGCGGTCGGCTTGACGCTTCGGCACTTGCCGCTCCGGCGAGAAGGAATGTCGAGCAAGGCAACAACCGGGAAGTGATCGGAGGCAACGCGTCCGTTCTCATGTTGTGCAATGACCGAATGCGTCCGAACCTTGATGTCGGATCCAACGAAGATGTGATCGATCAGTTTACCTGAGGCCGGGAAAGCATTGAACGCGTTGAAGCTGAATGCCGGACCGGTGCTGCCGCTCGCCGAAATCCGGCGGGCATCGAAAAGCGTGGTGGTGGAAGCAGGACCGGCCGACAACTGGACCAGGGACTCTTCAGTGTCATCGGCGTTGAAATCACCCAGCAAAACAATATGTTCGTTACGCTGGTGATTTTGCGTGAGCCAGCTGATGATCAATCTTCCGCTCTCCAGGCGCGCAACAAGTCCCTGATGATCCCAGTGGGTGTTGAGCACCAGCAACCGGGTTTGATCCCCTTTGCGAACCAGCCGCGCCCAGGTTACCACCCGCTTATAGCCCGCATCCCAGCCCAACGAAGGAACAGCGGGGTTCGCTGCAAGCCAGAACGTACCGCTCTCGACAATCTGGAATTGCGACGCATCTATAGCGAGCGGTGAAAACTCGCCTCGCTCCTTGCCGTCATCGCGGCCCACGCCAACAAAACGATAGCCGGGAAAGGCAGCTTCAAGATCATGCTTTTGATTGAGCAGCACTTCCTGCAATCCCAAAAGCTCCGGCCGCAGTGTGGCGATCTGGCCGACCAGGAAATTTTTGCGATGAGCCCATGCATTCGCACCATCCGCCTTAGTGTCGAGGCGAATGTTGTAAGTCATCGCCAGCACTGGCTTGCTGGCGCATTCTGCAATCGCAGGTGCTGAGTTGAGCAGGAGGGTGATAGCAATCAAAGACAAGCGTTTCAAACCAGACATTTTCTCGCCTCTGCCTCCCATGCAAACGAGGACCGAACGCGGCATGCCAAACTTCGCGCACCCGAAGCTCATAGCTTAGACCAAGCGGCAACTGATGTTAACCGATCGTCGGTGCTACGGCTGAATTCCATCCGCAATCATTGAAGAGGAACCGGCGGACTAGCCGAGGCCGGTCTGGACGGAGCCGTCAGGCCAACGAAAACTTGTCTGGACTGGCACGCTTGCAAAACGCCCTTGATACTAGAACTCAGCCGATATCAGATACATGGCCTGTCCAATATGCCAATGCAAAGAGCCGTGTGAACGAAAGGCGGCTTTCGACAAGTCGATTTGTGGCTATCAAGGTCCGCCCCGCGGTACAAGGCGTTGGCGCGACGGCGCATGCAATTAGACTTCGGGCCAATAGCCTTGGCGGCTCGGCGGGCCGCGATCCTGGCGATCATAGACGGCGCATTGGCCCGGTCACGGCGCGCTGGGCTTTCGGAGGCTCTCGCGCGTACCTGATGACGAAGCCGGGCTACGGCAGCGCGAGGACGCCATAGAGGCCGTCGCCGAAACGCCAGGAAGCTTTGGGACTTGAAAAAGAGGCAATGTCTGTCGCGGCATTACCTTCCCGGTGCAGCAGGTTCTCGCCGACATCGTGATCGTTCAGAGTTCAGTCGCGAGCCATCAAAAGCCGCCATGCCCTCATGGACCTCACCGAAGCATGAGACGGCCATTATCGGACTGGCCATCGCCGGTCTGGTACTCGGAAGAGTTGGGAACCCCGCCCTTGGCCAGGACCCGGCAGCCCCAAATGTGACAGCGGGATGCGGCCCAATTGCGCGCTCGATCTTGCATGACAACTTTGCGCGCTAGCCGCCGATCGCCTTGGTCCGGATATTGAGCTGCCCAGCGAGCCCCGCATCGCGGTGCTTGGTGATCGCCTGATATTCTGGCGACTGGACCATTTGCAACATCGCCGCCCGCGAGGGGTATTCGGCGATCGCGACCATGTCCCAAAGCTCCTCGACCTCGCCGATCATCAGATCGGTGACCATGCCGCTGAAGCGGGCCTTGCCGCCAACTGCCGCGAGGCAGGCCTGGATCCCCGCGCCATAGCGCAGATAGGCTTCGCGCCCGGACAGTTCAGGCTCAGAGCCGTCTGCATAGGTCGCCTTGTCCTTGAACTTGAGCAGGTTGACCATGCACATCGGGCCGTCTTCATCGCCGCTGAAGAAAGCCTTGGCCTGTTCTGGGCCGGGGTGGACGTGGTTGGTGACGTTCATTGCTTTGCTACCTTCAAAATGGCCTCAACGAAGCCTTGCGGATCATTCTCCTGGATGAAGTGGCCACCCTTCAGCGTGCGGTGCGGTTGGTCTTTGGTTCCGGGTACGCGCCCGATGAAACGCATTTCGCCGCCGCGGGTCACCGGATCGCCATCGCTGAAGCAGCACAGGAACGGCTTGTCCCACTGCTCGAGCAGCTGCCAGGCACGCTTCTGGTCGGGGATGGCGACGTTGTTTTCAAACGGCACGAAGCTGGGAAAAATCCGTGCTCCGGCCTTGTAGCTGCTGTCAGGAAACGGCGCATCATAGGCGGCAATTTCTGCCGGGCTGAGCGCACGCTTGGCCCCGGCATTGACGATCCGGCCGATCGGAAAGACCGGGCTCCATTTCGAAAAGGCCCGCCAGATCGCGAAGGCACGCGGCGGGGTGCCGCCTTCGGGCAAGCCGCCGTTCGATAGCACAATGCTGACGAACCGATCGGGCATTTCGGCCACCAGCCTGAGGCCGATCAGCGAGCCCCAGTCCTGGCAGACCAGCGTCATTCGCGTCAGGTCCAACGCTTCGACCCACTGGCGCATCCAGCCGACGTGGCGAGCATAGCTGTAATCGGTCTTCTTGGTGGGCTTATCGGACTTGCCAAAGCCGATCAGGTCAGGCGCGATCACCCGAAACCCGGCGGCCACAACCGGTCCGATCATCTTGCGGTAAAGATAGCACCAGCTCGGCTCTCCATGCATC
>CAZOSI010000018.1:0-26177 GCA_964582485.1 uncultured Novosphingobium sp. | reverse complement strand
TTCGGATCGACCGGGGTCGAAATGAAGCCGACAGTCGGGTAACCAGCGATCTGCACGTTGAAGATCGCACCGGCCACGCAGCGCCACGGGGCAGCCACGTCGCCACGGATGTGGACCTGCGGAATCAGTTCGGGGTTGTCCCTGAGTGCTTCGGGGCCACCGGCGCGCTTAACGATTGCGTCAAGGCGCTTGTAAGCCAGTTTCTGCAACTCGGTCGAATCCACCGGGGTGATGTTGTTGAAGTAGATCCGGCATTCGCCACCCAGAGAAGCACCTTCGAAGCCCGGGTCGCCCGCACTGCGGCCACCAGCATCAGTCGTGCTGACGGTGAGCAGGAGGTTTTCGACCTTGTCTTTCGATTCCTGTGAAACGAGCACGGGAATCTTGAGCTTCTGGATCGTCTGGATCGCAACCGGGACTGCGATGAGGAAGATGATCAGGAGCACCAGCATCACGTCGACAAGCGGCGTGGTGTTGATGTCCGACATCGGCTTTTCCTCGCCGCCGCCTCCCATCGAAATCGCCATGGGCTAATTCCTATCTTTATAATTCCGCGGACGGGACGAACCTGGTTCTTCCAGTCCGCCTAGGAACCGGCGCCGGGCAGTACCCGGACGCCGGCCTGGCGTTTGCTTAGGCCTTGGCAGCCGGAGCGGCAGCGGCGGGCTTGGCAGCCGGTGCTGCAGCAACGGCCGGCTTGACGGCACCCTTCGAGCTGATGTTCGCAAGAACGTCGGTCGAGAAGCCGGTCAGCATTTCAGCGATGCGCTTGTTGCGCGACTGGAGGTAGTTGTAGGCCAGCACAGCGGGAACCGCGACGAGCAGACCGAGCGCGGTCATGATCAGCGCTTCACCGACCGGACCCGCGACCTTGTCGATCGAGGCCGAACCGGCGATGCCGATCGCGATCAGCGCGCGGTAAATGCCAACCACGGTACCGAACAGCCCGATGAACGGCGAAGTCGCGCCCACGGTTGCCAGGAACGGCAGGCCGCCAGCGAGACGGGCGTTGATCGAGTTTTCCGAACGGGCCAGCGATCCGTGCAGCCAGTCATGCGCTTCGGTCGAGTCGGTCATCTTGCCGGCAGCTTCTTCGGCCGACAGACCATCGTCGACAATCTGGCGCCAGGCGCTGTTCTTGTCGAGCTTGCTGGCGCCTTCCTTGAGGCTGCTTGCACGCCAGAACGACGCCCGCACGGCCTTGTACTGACCCATGATCTTGTTTTGCTCAATCCACTTGGTGATCAGGATGAAGAACGAGCCGAACGACATGATGCCCAGGATCACGACGGTGGCATAGGCGATGAAACCGCCCTGCTCGAGTGCTTCGGCGAAACCGAACTTGTTCTGCGGAGCCGCGTTGCTGGCAGCGGCAGTGAGAAGTTCAAAAACCATGCGATAGTCCTCTCAAGAGAAATTAGTTGAAACCTGTTGGCCCGCCTTTGGGCCGAAACTCAAATTCAAAAAACGATCAATCCTTCGGGATCACCCAGCGCACGCGGCTACTGTAAGAGCCCGTGGTCGGATTTCCTTCCCCGTCCGTCGCCGGAGTAAAGCGGGCGCGCCGGGTGACGTTCGAACAGGTCGCTTCGTCAAGATCCGGGCTGCCACTTGAGCCGGTAACGGAACAGCTGGTAACGCGACCGTCGGTGCCGACGGATACGCGGAAGCTGGTGGTCCCTTCACGTTCTTCGCGCAGGGCACGGGCGGGATAGTCATTTGTCGTTGCCCAATTGCCGGGGTTGCCCTTCGGCGATGCCGGCTTCGGCGTGAATTTGGGCGGCGGCGGCGCAGCCGGTGCCGGAGCAGGCGGCGCCACATAGGCCGGCGGCGGAGCCGCAGGCGGGATATTGGGCGTGATCTCAACCGGAGGCGAGACGTTGCTCACGTTGATCTTTGGCGGAGGAGCCACAATCGGAGGCGCAGCTGCCATCTTCTTGGGCGGCGGCGGCGGCTCCTTCTTCGGCTCGTCCTTCTTGATGTCTACGGTCGTAACCTTTTTGACCACCTGTTTGAGCCCTTCATAGGCTAGGCCGGTAACCAGCGCATAGCCAAGGGCAAGGTGCAAAAGGGCAACGACGACAAAGGCAGCAATCCTGTTGCCACTAACTTCTTGGTCAGCGTAAGCCATTCTGACGCATCACTCCTAAAACAGTCCCTCCGGACAAATGCCCGGACCCGACGCCTACCTGTTGCGAGAATCGCCCCAGGCAGACGGCCAGATTGTTAATTCCCACCCTGCGGGTCAATCAGAAAACCGAGCGGGCGCCCGACGTCCGCAAGGCCGGATTGTGGGCCGTTGTTGTTATTTGGCCCGTATTTCCTCGTGCTTTAACCGCCGTTTCGGCCACACGCAACGCTTTATCGGCCAAGCAGCCGGTTAACTGTTGATTCACCTGTGTTAAGGTCGAAGGATGAGAAAAGCCTCTGATTTCCGTGGGCCAGCGGCCTTGCAGACCGGGGGTAAAGCGATCAAACATAGGCGATGTCCATGAACCGCATAAGCTTCTGTTCTGCCGCAGTCCTCGCTGTGGTCAGTCTTTCGGCCACTTCGGCTCGGGCCGATTCGCGGCCACCGGTGCCCCCGGCATCGGCGATTCTGACCTATGCCGATCTGGCCGATTTGGCTGACCAGGCACCGATGGTGATTCGCGCCCAGCCCCGCAAGGTAGTTCCGGTCGAGCCTGAGCGCGCTCGCGGACTGCGCTCGGGCTGGGGCCGCTTTTATGTTGAAGCAAGAACCGAAGGGGTGGTCGCGGGCACCCAATCGCTTGGTCCGCTGCTGCGCTATCTGGTCGATCTGCGGCTCGATCCAAAGGGCAAGCCAGCAGCGTTCAAGAAAAAGGACGTGGTCCTGTTTGCCCGAACTGTACCGGCGAGACCTGGCGAACTTCAGCTGGTCACGCCTGACGCCCAGCTGCTGTGGGACCCCGCGCTCGACCTTCGGCTTCGTGGGGTGCTGAAGGAAATGTACGCCCCGGGTGCGCCGCACAAGGTGACTGGCGTGCGCGAAGCCCTTCACGTCAGTGGCGAACTGGCAGGAGAGGGTGAAACTCAAGTGTTCCTTTCTACGGCCAATGGCGAGCCAGCCGCCCTGACCATTGCCCGCAAACCGGGCATGGCGGCGCGCTGGTCAGTCTCGTTTTCTGAAGTGGTGTCGAGCGAAGCCGCACCGCCAGCGCCCGATTCGCTTGGCTGGTACCGCCTGGCCTGCTTCCTTCCGGGCCAGCTTCCGCCGGGTGCGAATATTTCATCCACAGCGGCCGACCGGGCCGCGGCAGCGCGTGACTATCGCTTTGTGATCGACCAGCTTGGACCCTGTTCACGCAGCCGGAAATAGCGGTTTTCGGGCTTGCCGCCCTGCGCCGGCCCGCCTAAGGCCCGGCCCCTGAAAGGGGCGAAAATGGCCGAACCGCTGAAGATTGCGCTTGCAGGATTGGGAACTGTCGGGGTCGGGGTGATCCGCCTTGTCGAAGCCAATGCCCAGCTGATCGCGCGTCGCGCCCGCCGACCAATCCAGATCACTGTCGTTTCTGCCCGCGATCGCAACAAGGCCCGCGGGGTCGATCTTTCCGCTTACGCCTGGGAAGACGATATGGTGATCCTGGGAGAACGCGACGATGTCGACGTGGTGGTCGAGATGGTCGGCGGGTCTGACGGACCGGCCCTTGCGCTCGCGCGCACCACTATTGAAGCCGGCAAGGCCTTGGTCACCGCCAACAAGGCGATGATCGCCCACCACGGGTTGGAACTCGCCGGCAAGGCCGAGGAAAAGCAGGTCGCGCTAAAATTTGAGGCTGCGGTGGCCGGCGGGATTCCGGTGATCAAGGGCCTTCGCGAAGGGGCCGCCGCCAATGAGATCGAGCGGGTCTATGGAATCCTCAACGGAACCTGCAATTTCATCCTGACGGTGATGGAAGATACCGGCCGCGATTTTGCCGATGTTTTGGCCGAAGCCCAGGCCAAGGGCTTTGCCGAGGCCGATCCCGCCTTCGATGTCGAAGGCATCGATGCGGCACACAAGCTCTCGATCCTTGCCGCAATATCGTTCGGATCGAAAATCGATTTTGCCTCGGTCGAAACATCCGGGATCACCCGGTTGCGCGCCGCCGATATCGCCCAGGCCAGTGCGCTCGGCTATGTCATACGCTTGATCGGAATGGCCGAAACCGAGGACGGCAATGGCCAAACCGCCCTGTTCCAAAGGGTTCAGCCGCATTTGGTGCCGGTCGATCATCCTTTGGCGCATGTCGATGGCGCCACCAACGCGGTAGTCGCTGAAGGCAATTTTTCTGGCCGACTGTTGTTCCAGGGGGCCGGGGCAGGTGACGGGCCGACCGCCAGCGCGGTGGTCGCCGATCTGATCGACATCGCCCGGGGTGAGCTGGGCAATGCTTTCTCGATGCCGGTTTCGGAACTCGAGACGCTTGGGCGGGCCGAGACCGGACACCGGATCAGCCGCGCTTATGTCCGCTTCATGGTTGCCGATCGCCCGGGCGTGCTGGCGGAAATCACAGCCGCGCTGCGCGATGCCGGGGTTTCGATCGAAAGCCTGATCCAGAAAGGTCGCTCGGGCGATTCCGTGATGGTCGCAATGGTGACGCACGAAGGCCCGGAAAGCGCAGTCTCCAAGGCGCTTCAACTGCTGGAAGGCTCCGAATGCCTGACCGAACCGCCGCTGGTTTTGCAGATCTTGGGCGATTAGGGCGCGTCCATCTCGCCCTTGGCGATCTTGTCGGCATCCGATCCTTCGGGCGGTTCCGGCAGTTTGGTTACATCGATGTAGTAGACCGGCGGAGGAGCCCATCCGCCCTGGATGCAGCCGGGCTTGCCCTTGCATGAACCACGATCGAACTGCGGCGCGCGGGGAAGGCCGCCATTGAGCGCGCGGCGGCCCTCAAGCGTGTTGGGATCCGGCTCGCCGCTTTCGATCTGCTGATCTTCGCCGCGATCACGGCAGACCACAATTTCGTCGCTACCCGGCTTTGGACGGCAACGCAGCCGCGGATCGGGGACGCCATAAAGCTGTTTGGCGGTTTCGATCCGGGCCTGAACCTGGCGGTCTACGGCATCGGGTTCGGGAACGGTCTGGGCCGAAGCCGCATTCGGCGAGATCAGCAAGAGCCCCAGCGCCAGACTTCGCACTCGCCAATCCCTTTCTGCACCGCGCCGCGCCAAGGACTGTCATTGCGCTTAATCGCCGCTGAACGCGAGCCCCTCGACAGCGACGGCCCGCGCGTCTAAGCGCCCGCAGCATACCTATGCAGAAGAAAGAATTGCGCCCATGAACATGTCCGCCACGCCCGCTTCCCAAGTGCTCGACCGCGTTCTGGTGCTCGAAATGGTTCGGGTAACCGAAGCCGCCGCGATCGGCGCTTCAAAGCTGATCGGGCGCGGCGATGAGAAGGCTGCCGACCATGCTGCGGTCGAAGCGATGCGCGCCGCGCTCAACGAGCTGGCGATGGACGGAACCGTAGTGATCGGCGAGGGCGAGCGCGACGAAGCGCCGATGCTCTATATCGGCGAAAAGGTCGGCTCGGCCCAGGGCACCGGCCCCAAGATCGACATCGCGCTCGATCCGCTGGAAGGCACCACGATCACCGCCAAGGCCGGACCCAATGCGCTCGCCGTGCTGGCCGTGGCCGAGGAAGGCAACCTGCTCAACGCGCCCGACGTCTATATGGACAAGCTGGCGGTCGGCCCAGGCTATCCCGAAGGGATCATCGACCTCGCCAAGAGCCCGACCGAAAACGTCAAGGCAGTCGCAGCCGCCAAAGGGGTTGAGCCGGGAGACATTATCGTCTGCGTGCTTGACCGGCCGCGCCATGCTGAACTGATCGAAGAACTGCGCGGCCTCGGCTGCGGGGTCGTGCTGATCGGCGACGGCGACGTGGCGGGTGTGATCGCGGTGACCAACCCCGACACTACGATCGACCTCTACATGGGTTCGGGCGGGGCCCCCGAAGGCGTGCTGGCCGCAGCCGCGCTGCGCTGTGTCGGCGGGCAATTCAACGGTCGCTTGCTGTTCCGCAATGATGATGAAAGGGCCCGCGCGCGCAAGTGGGGGATCGAGGACCTTAACAAGATTTATACCCGCGACGAGCTGGCCAAGGGCGACTGCATTTTCGCCGCCACCGGAGTGACCGACGGTTCGTTGCTGAAGGGCGTCAAGCGGATGAAGGGCGGCATGATCACCACCAATTCGGTCGTGATGCGCGCCAGCTCGGGCACGGTCCGCTGGGTCAGCGGCGAGCACCGCAACCGGGGCTGAGGGCGCAAGGTTCGGCCTGCTTCAGTCTTTGCAGCCCAGTGCCTGCTCGCTGCGCTTGATCGCAGCAACCTTGCGGGCATCGTCCGGGCCCAACTTGCCAAAGGGTGGGAAGCATCCTTTGCCAAAGGCCGCGCGACCGCGTTCTGAGTTGAAGCAATAGCCCGCAGCAGCGTAAATCGTGTTGCGTTCCATCCAAAGGTCCTGACACGAAGGGCCGCCTGCCACAGGGACAGGTGTTTGACCGGTGCGGGCCGGTTCCGGGGCTGCGACCGTAACTGCGGGGCCGCCGTCCGCGCGCTGACGTTGGGCCGCTGCGGCAAGCAAGTGCTTCTCAACCCCGGTGAAGCCGCCGAGGGTATAGATGTACCCCTTTCCATCGGCAGAGGACTGGACTGTATAGCCGACGTCGTCGGTCAGTTCCTCGACCCGCCCGAAATTGTCGCGCATGTCCACCGGGACGCGCAAGGTCAGGCGGCCCTCGCATTCGACCTTGCCAATGTCCTTGTTGACACTGACCGCCCGGGGCGCTGCGACAGTTGCCGAAAAGGCCGATTCCAGGTCGTTGACATATTTGGCCTGTCCTTTGAAACTCTGGCGGACCTGGCTGAAAACCAGCGACTGGATACCCTTGAAAGTGGCGGGTGCGGCGCAGCTGGCTGCATCAGGCGCACCGCCGCCTTTCAACATGTCGCAGCCGCCCAACAAGCCCAGCCCGATCAACGTGATTGCCCTGGTTTTCATTGCGATTTCCCTGTCGCCTGGTTCGAGAATTCTGCTGACCTAGCCACAGCTCCACCGGCCAGTCAATCGGATCGGCTGATAGACAAATGACCGAGCATTGCAGCACGTTCCACACCTTCTCCCCCTCCCCCCGTTGCATTCAGTCCTCGCTTGGCTAAGGCCCGTGAAGGGCTGAATCACGCGGGGAAAGGGCGACTCGATGAAATTGCTGGCCGGAAATTCCAACCTGCCTTTGGCGCAGGCGATTGCGGACTATCTCGAGCTGCCACTGACCAAGGCCGACGTGCGGCGCTTCGCCGACGATGAGATCTTCGTCGAGATCCACGAAAACGTGCGCGGCGAGGATGTGTTCGTGCTGCAATCGACCAGCGCCCCTGCCAACGACAACCTGATGGAGCTGCTGATCTGCATCGATGCGCTGCGCCGCGCCTCGGCCAAGCGGATCACAGCAGTGTTACCCTATTTCGGCTACGCACGGCAGGACCGCAAGCCGGGTCCGCGCACGCCCATTTCGGCCAAGCTGGTCGCCAACCTGATCACCCAGGCCGGGGCCGACCGCGTGCTCGCGGTCGATCTCCACGCCGGGCAGATTCAGGGCTTCTTCGATATTCCGACCGACAACCTCTATGCCGCGCCGGTCATGGCCGCCGATATCCTGCAGCGCACTGGCGGCGAAAACCTGATGGTGGTCTCACCCGACGTTGGCGGGGTTGTCCGCGCCCGCGCGCTGGCCCGCCGTCTCAACAACGCCCCGCTCTCGATCGTCGACAAACGCCGCGACAAGCCGGGCGTTTCCGAAGTGATGAACATCATCGGCGACGTGAAGGGCTGGGACTGCATCCTGATCGACGACATCATCGATTCGGGTGGCACGCTGTGCAACGCCGCCGGAGCCCTGATGGAAGCCGGAGCCAAGAGCGTCACTGCCTACCTGACCCACGGGGTCCTTTCGGGCACTGCGGTCGGGCGGGTCAACGGCTCGGCCTTGAAGGAACTGGTGATTACCGATTCAATCCAGGCTGGCGAGGCCGCCACGGCGCCTGGCAGCAAGGTCCGAGTGCTTTCGATCGCGCCCCTGGTGGGTGAAGCGATCCACCGAATTGCTGAAGAAAGCTCGGTTTCGAGTTTGTGGGACTGATGAAGCTCGAAGCCGAACTTGCACTGGCCCACCGCCTGGCGGATGCCGCGCGTGAGGTTATCAAGCCGCTGTTCCGTGCTGACCTTGGCAGCGACCGCAAGGATGATCGCACACCCGTGACCGAGGCGGACCGCGGGGCCGAAACGGCGATGCGGCGGCTGATCAAGGCCGAATTTCCGCGCGATGCAATCCACGGCGAGGAATTCGGCTCGGAAGCTGGAACATCGGGCCGGACCTGGGTGCTCGATCCGATCGACGGGACCACTGCCTTTATGGCCGGCCGCCCGATCTTCGGCACGCTGATTGCGCTGGTGGTTGAAGGCTGGCCGGTGCTCGGCGTGATCGATCAGGCGATCCTGGGTGAGCGCTGGCTCGGCGTGACCGGACAGCCTACCACGCTCAACGGCAAGGCTGTGCGGACCCGGCCCTGCCGCGAGCTCGGCGACGCTGCGCTGGCCACTACCGGGCCGCACTATTTTGATGATCACGACGGCGCGCATTTCATGGGCCTCGCCGCCAAGACGGATCACAAGCGGATGGTGATGGGCGGCGATTGCTACAACTATGCGATGCTGGCCTCGGGCCACCTCGACGTGGTTTGCGAAGCCAATCTGAAACTGCACGACTGGGCTGCGCTGGTTCCGGTGGTCGAGGGCGCTGGCGGCACCATGGCCGACTGGAACGGCGAACCGCTTCACGCTGCGAGCAGCGGGCACGTGCTCGCTTTGGGCGATCCAGCCCGACTTGACGATGTGGTCGAGGCACTGGCCTGCCGTCATTAGGCGTGCTTTTGGGTTTGAAAACCGGCCCGAATCCAGTGTGGCCAATGCGTTACACCACTTCTTAATTCGCTCAGGTTAGGCCGCGCCCGGACTTGCCCGGTGAGGCCGGAAAGTCCAGCTAGCGCGCAGTGACCGCGCCGAAAACCGGCGGGAACCCAACTAGAAAACGTCCAGGAGGAACTATGAACCGCTCCACGATTACCAAATTCGGATTCCGGGTCCGTCTGATGGCCGGCATCGCCGCTGTCTCGCTGGCCGCGCCGGCCATGGCCCAGGAAGCTGCAGAAGAAGAAGGCGTCGGCAACGAAATCGTTGTCACCGCCACCAAGCGTAACGAAACCATCCAGGACGTTCCGTTCTCGATCAACGCGCAGACCGCCGATGCGATGCGCAAGAACGGTTCGACCAACCTTGAAGACCTCTCGCGCAACGTCGCTGGCCTGACCGTGCAGAACCTCGGGCCGGGCCAGAGCCAGGTTTCGGTGCGCGGCGTTTCGGCCGGCCAGATCGTCCGCGATCAGCCGGGTGTCAAGGAGCAGGTCGGCGTCTATCTCGACGAATCGGTGATCTCGCTGTCGCTGTTCACCCCCGATTTCGACCTGGTCGATCTCGATCGCGTCGAAACCTTGCGCGGGCCGCAGGGCACGCTGTTCGGTTCGGGCTCGGTTGGCGGCACCGTCCGCTATATCACCAAGCAGCCGACCAGTGACCGCACCGAAGGCGCGATCGAAGCCAACGTCAACGTCCTTGAAGGCGGGGACATGGGCTACTCGGTCAAGGGCGCACTAAACCTGCCGCTGAGCGAAAAGATGGCGCTGCGCGTGGTCGGCTATGGCGAACACTTTGGCGGCTTCATCGATGCGATCGGTCCGGCAGCCGGCAATAACGTCAACGACGGCCGCCGCTGGGGCTTCCGCGCTGCGCTGCGCTGGGAACCGGCCGAAGGCATGGTCATCACCCCGCGCGTCGTGCACCAGAACATCCGCGTCAACGGCTTCAACCGTCAGGACCAGTACAATCTGTACTACAACACCCTGATCAGCCCGACGCAGGTATTGCCGGAGCGGACCCAGTATCTGAAGCTGCGCGAAGGTTTTGAAGACAGCACCACGCTGTTTGATCTCACCGGCAACTTCGAAGTGACCGAAGGTCTCCAGGTGACCTGGGTCTCGAGCTATATTGATCGCGACATTCTGGTCAGCCGCGATGCTTCGGCGCTGTCAGGGTCGGTTTCGGTTTCGCCCTTCGCTTTGGCGCTCGGGATGAACCCGCTGGCGATCAACCTGCCCTCAAACTTGAGGGATACCACCGCGATGCAGCAGTGGACCCAGGAAATTCGCCTGGGCTCGACCGGCAGCGCTCCGTTCCAGTGGGTGATCGGTGGGTTCTACTCGAACGTGAACCGCAAGTACGAACAGCGCCTGCCGACTCCGGGCTATGACGCCTATGTCGACGCCGCGCTGGGTGGCGGGACTTCGGTGGCGGTGGCCAACGGCTTCCCGCTCAACTCGCCCTACAACGCCGACCTGCCCTATGATATCGAGCAGTTCGCCCTGTTCGGCGAAGCCAGCTACAAGGCCGGCCCGTTCAAGCTGACGGCCGGCGGCCGTTATTACGACTTCCGCGAAACCCGTGACTTCATCTCGGGCGGGATCTTCTCCAACGGCGATACCTTCCGTGGTGATAAGACCAGCTCGAACGGTTTCACCCCGCGGTTCATCGCCAGCTATGAAGTCAACGACGGCGTCACGCTGAACCTGCAGGCTTCGAAGGGCTTCCGTCTGGGCGGCGTCAACGATCCGCTCAACATTCCGCTGTGCACCGGCGGGGCGGGCGGTCCGGACGCACTGACCTATGGCGGCCGTCCCAACTACAAGGACGAGACGCTGTGGAACTATGAAGCCGGGGTCAAGGCTTCGACCGGCGGGATCACCTTCAACGCCGCAGTGTTCTATAACGACATCAAGAACCTGCAGGTCACTGCCGATGCTGGCAGCTGCTCGTCGCGCGTGGTCTTCAACGTGCCCAAGGCCCACAGCCAGGGGATCGAGGTTGAGCTTTCGGCCAAGCCGGTTCCGGGGCTTGAGCTGTCGCTCAACGGCTCGGTGATCGACGCAAAGTTCGACAGTTCGGTGACCACCACTGGCGGCGCGGTGATCGCCGGGATGCGCGATGGCAACCGCTTGCCGACCGTGCCGAAGTTCCAGATGGCCGCGACCGGCACCTACACCGCCGCAGTTTCGGATGGTCTGGACTGGTCGATGACTGCCAGCTTCCAGCACGTGGGTGACCGCTTCACCCAGCCAGGCGATCAGGAGCCGGGTTCGGGCAGCTTCACGAATTCGATCTGGTACAACTCCACTGCCAACACCTTTGGCACCGGCAGCTACAACTTCGGATCCTACCTGCTGCCGAGCTACAACCTGGTCAATTTGTCGACCGGGCTGGAATGGGATAACGGGCTGTCGCTGACGGTCTATGTCACCAACCTGTTCGACGAAAACCCGCTGCTTTCGCTCGATCGTGAGCGTGGCGGCCGGGCGCGGCTTGGCTACAATATCGGTAGCCCGCGCAAGATCGGGATGACCGTCCGCAAGAGCTTCTGATCGGCGCACCGATTGGAAAGTGGCAAGGGGCCGGGGCGCATGCAGCGCTTCGGCCCTTTGCTGTTGCGGCCCGGCAAGAGCCCTGAATCCGGGCCGGTGCAAATCAGTGCAAGCCAAACGCTGCCGCATCCTCTAGGGGGCAGCGCATCATGTCCTTTCCCGATGTAACCCCGCTTCTCTCCGAAGCGCTCGCCGCGCATGGCTATACCGCGCTGACCCCTGTCCAGACCCAGGTGCTTGAGCCTGGCGCGCGTGGCCGCGATCTGGTGGTTTCGGCGCAGACCGGTTCGGGCAAAACCGTCGCTTTCGGCCTCGCCATCGCTGACGAATTGCTGGCCGAAGGCAAGCTGCCGCAGCCCGGTGCGCCGCTCGCGCTGGTGATCGCGCCAACCCGCGAACTCGCCCTTCAAGTCAGCCGCGAGCTGACCTGGCTCTATGCCAAGACCGGCGCCCGGATCGTCAGCTGCGTCGGGGGCATGGACCCCAGCAAGGAACGCCGCGCGCTGCACCATGGCGCGCACATCGTGGTCGGCACCCCGGGGCGGCTGCGCGATCACCTTGAACGCGGCGCGCTCAACCTCACTGAAATGCGCGCCGTCGTGCTCGACGAGGCGGATGAGATGCTAGACATGGGCTTCCGCGAAGACCTCGAGGAAATCCTCGACGCGATGCCCGCGACCCGCCGCACGCTGCTGTTTTCGGCGACCATGCCCAAGCCGATTGTTGCGCTCGCCCGGCGGTACCAGCGTGATGCGCTGCGGATTTCGACTGTCGGCGAGGATCGCGGTCACGGCGATATTGCCTATCAGGCGGTCACAGTCGCTCCGGCCCAGATCGAGCATGCGGTGATCAACCTGTTGCGCTTCCACGAGGCCGAAACTGCGATGCTGTTCTGCGCAACCCGCGACAATGTCCGGCACTTGCACGCCGCGCTGATCGAACGCGGGTTTGCCGCCGTCGCGCTCTCTGGTGAGCACAGCCAGAGCGAGCGCAATAATGCTTTGCAGGCGCTGCGCGACCGCCGGGCGCGGGTTTGTGTGGCAACCGACGTCGCCGCCCGGGGCATCGACTTGCCGACGCTGAGCCTGGTGGTCCACGTCGAAATCCCGCGCGATGCCGAAGCGCTGCAGCACCGCTCGGGCCGCACCGGCCGCGCCGGCAAAAAGGGCACGGCAGTGATCGTGGTCCCCTATCCGCGCCGCAAGCGGGTCGAATCGATGCTGCGCGGGGCGCGGATCGAGGCTGAATGGCGCGAGGCCCCGACGCCTGATGATATCCGCAAGAACGACCGCGAACGCCTGATCGCCGCGCTGCTCGAACCGGTCGAGCTCGACGAGGAAGATCGCGAACTGGCCGCGCTGCTGCTCAGCGAGCGCAGTGCAGAAGATATCGCCGCCGCGTTGGTCCGCGCCCACCGCGCCCGGATGCCCGCGCCCGAGGAACTGATCCCCGGCACCCACGAAGCCCAGCGCGCCGCCCAGGCCGAACGCCACCGCCCCGGCTTCGACGATGTGGTCTGGTTCCGCATGGACGTCGGCCGCCGCCAGAATGCCGATGCCCGCTGGATTTTGCCGCTGCTCTGCCGGCGCGGCCACATCACCCGCAACGAGGTTGGCGCGATCCGGATCGGCCAGCACGAAACCCACTTCCAGGTCCCCTCAGCCGTCGCCCGCAAATTCGCCGATGCAGTTCAGCGCACTGCGGGCGTTGAGGGCGATGATGAAAGCGGGATCACCATCGAACACAGCCCAGGCCCGCCGTCGCACGGCGCCCCGCACAAACCGCGCGGCGGACCACCCCCCAAGCCGCATCGCGGACAAGGCGGGCCGGGTGGCAAGGGACCAAGGGTGTTTCACAAGGGCAAGCCGAAGGGGCCAAGAAGCTAAGTCAGCTCTGCGCCTCGCGAGCAGGTCCAGGCGATCGTCTGGGCATCGACCAACTGCGCCAGCCGCACCAGCTCGGCGTCCAGCTTGTCACTGCGTGTCGTGGTCCATTTGACGCCCGGC
Organism: uncultured Novosphingobium sp.; assembly: GCA_964582485.1. GTDB lineage: Bacteria > Pseudomonadota > Alphaproteobacteria > Sphingomonadales > Sphingomonadaceae > Novosphingobium. The sequence goes on along the minus strand of CAZOSI010000018.1, from coordinate 12,633 downwards.
TCGGCCCATAGCCGTTTGACCTCAAGAAGTCTTTTCTTGCGATCGGACTTGAGCTCGATCCGGGCAACGAAACGGTCGCCTTCGAGCAAGGGGTAGACGTAGTAGCCCCATTTGCGCTGGGCGGGCGGGACGAAGATCTCGATCCGGTAGTCGAATCCGAACAGCCGGAGCAGCCGGTCGCGATCGCGGATGGCGGGATCGAAGGGATTGACGATCCGCAGCCGTGAAGTTGGCGTGACAGCGGCGCTCAAGTGCGCTTCCAGGTTGGCTGGAGCGAAGCATTTGAACCAATCGCCAGACGCTGTTTCGATTTCCGCCGGCTGCAATTGTTCGGCCACCCCACCCAGCCAGCCTTTTGCCTCCGCCGCGCTGACTGCGCCCCAGAAGCGTTGCACTTCGCCGGGTGTCGCAAAGCCCAGCCGGTCGAGCGCGCCCCGGCATAGCCAGTCGATCTGCTCAGAATCTCCGGGGTGCCCGGTCAGCAAGTGCGCCGGGATCACCCGCTCACGCAGATCGTAATGCTTGACGAAATTGGTGCGGTGTGAGGTCGCCAGCTCGCCCGCGTACCACATGTGGTCGAGCGCGCGCTTGTGGGGCGGGCGGTCCCACATCGCCTTCTTGCCCTCGACCTTGGTGTCAAAGTCATGGCTGGACAGCGGCCCTTCGGCTGCGATGCGGCGCTTGATTGCGGCATGCTCGCCGTTGTTGTTGGCGGCGCGATAGGATTCCCACTGGCCGACCTTGGCGCCCAGCCGGGCAAACTGGCGCGACCACATCGGGTAGAATTCCATCGGCAAGACCGATGCATCATGGGTGAAATGCTCGAACACCGCACGATTCCGCGCGAGCAAATGCCCAAGTCTGTCTTCACGGTAGGACTGGTCGCGGCTCCACAGGATATGGTGATGCGCGCGGGTGACATTCTGGATCGAATCGAGCTGCACATAGCCAAGCTTGCGGATCATGGCCAACGTGTCGGAGGTGCCGATAGGGGCCGCAGCCAGGCCTTGCAGATTGAGCCACAGGCGGCGGGCCTCGCGATTGGAGATCCTGAGCACGCTCAAGCCGAAGCGATCCCCACCACCTCAACCGCCCCTTCTTTCCCGCCAAAATCGAGCAAATCCCCGACCTCGGCCCCCATCACCGCGCGCGCCAACGGGGCGGTGATGGCCAGCTTGCCCGCTGCCGGATCGGCCTCGTCATGCCCGACCAGTTTGATCGTGCGGCGCTTGCCATTCAGCAGCAGCTCGACCCGGCTGCCGAAGCCGACCACGCCATCCGCCCGCACCTCCTTCAGCTCCGCCGTGGCGAGGCGCGTGCGCCAATAGCGCAGATCGCGCAGGTGTTTCTTGCGCGGCTCTTCTTCGGCGATCGCGGGGAGGGCGGCCTCCAGCTCGGCCACTTTGGCTTCGAGCAGTTCCAGCCCCCGCGCGGTGACCAGGTTGGGCCCGGGCGGGATCGGGAGTTCGAACTTGGGCTCGAGATGCTCCTCGTCGCTTTCGCGGCGGAAGGCGACGCTCATTGGAGGGCGACCGCCACGAACTCGCCCGCGCGTTCGCCGATCATGATGCTGGGGGCGTTGGTGTTGCCCGAGACGAGGCGCGGCATGATCGAGGCGTCGGCGACCCACAGCCCTTCGATTCCGCGGGCCTTGAGTTTGGGATCGACCACGCTGGCCTCGTCGCTGCCCATCCGGCAGGTCCCGACCGGGTGATAGATCGTGTCCGAAACCTCGCGGATCCGGGCGTCGAGCGCGGCATCGTCGTGCCAGTCGAAGGGGTTGCGCTCTTTCGCGCCGAGCTCGGACAAGGGCGGGGTTTCGGCGATGCGGTGCATCAGCCGGCTGGCATCGCGCAGCAGGTGGAGGTCGCGCTCGTCGGCCAGGAAGTTGGGGTTGATCGCCGGGGCCTGGGCGGGATCGTTCGATTTCAGCTTCACCCAGCCGCGGCTTTCGGGGCGCAGCACGCAGGCGTGGAGTGAGAAGCCGTGCTGTTTCAGCTTGTCGCGCCCGTGGTTCTGGATGATCGCGCGGATGAAGTGGTACTGGATGTCGGGTGCGGGAGCATCGGGGCGGATCGTCACGAAGCCGCCGCTTTCGGCGAAATTCGTGGTCAGCATGCCGGTGCGCTTGAGGCGGTGTTCGATGAAAGCGGCGGCGACTTTCATCAGCCCGCGCAGGGAGCCGCCGAACAGGCTGAGATCATCGAGTTCATAGCCGACCAGATAATCGCAATGGTCCTGCAGGTCCGCGCCGACCGCCGCCTTGTCCTGCTGCACATCGATCCCGTGCTCCTGCAAATGCGCACCAGGGCCGATGCCAGACAGCATCAGGATCTGCGGGCTGCCGAAAGCCCCGGCCGAGAGCACCACGCCGCCCTTGGCCTTGATCACTTCGCGCCTGCCCCCAAAGCGCACCGCGACCCCGGTGGCGCGGCCGTCCTCGATCACGATCTTTTCGACCAGCGCGCCGGTGCGCACAGACAGGTTGGGCTTGCCTGCCAGCGGATCGATAAAGGCCCGCGCCGCGCTCCAGCGTTCGCCCTTGTACTGGGTGACCTGATAGAGCCCGAAGCCTTCTTGTTTCGCCCCGTTGAAATCGTCGTTGAGCGGCAATTGCAGTCGGCTGGCAGCATCGACAAAGGCCTGGCCGACCGCGCTGGGGGCGATCTGGTCGCTGACGTGGAGCGGGCCGCCGGCGCCGTGGAAACCATCCGCTCCGCGCTGGTTGTCCTCCTGGCGGCGGAACACCGGCAGCACCTCGTCCCAGCCCCAGCCGGTGCAGCCCAGCGCCGCCCAGTTGTCGTAATCCCACTTATTGCCGCGGATATAGACCATGCCGTTGATCGCGCTTGATCCGCCCATCCCGCGTCCGCGCGGCTGATAACCGATCCGGCCGTTCAGCCCTTCCATCGGTTCGGTGTCATAGGCCCAGTTGCCCGATTTTGGCATGAAGCTCAGCAGGCCAGGGGTGCGCACTGCCATGTGGGTGTTGGCCCCGCCAGCTTCGAGCAGGCAGACCTTGAGCTTGCCGTCCGCCGCCAGCCGCGCCGCCGCCGCACTGCCTGCGCTGCCGCCGCCGATCACCACCACATCGAACTGATCCATCTACCCTGCTCCGCAACACTTCGGGCGGGATTAAGCGCGCGCCTAAACCGGCGCAATCCTATTCCGCAGACGCCTTACCTTGCTGCGCAAGCCAGCGTTCGCGAATCGCGTCCGAAGTGTCACGGCTGCCGTCGTGGGTCCAGCCGGGCGGGCGCCAGACATAGCCGAATTTGGAGCCCCATGGCGCGTTCCAGACGTCCCTGGCAATCCCGATCCATTCGTGGAAGGCGACCCACAGCAGGTTGAAACTGCCCAGCTGCTTGACGATGCCATAGTGGATGCGGGTCCCGTCGAGTTCAGGCTGGAAAGTGCCGAACATTTTGTCCCAGACGATGAACACCCCGGCATAGTTCTTGTCGAGGTAGAGCGGGTTGGTGGCATGGTGGACGCGGTGGTGGCTGGGGGTGTTCATGATGGCTTCGAACCAGCGCGGGCACTTGTGGATCGCCTCGGTGTGGAACCAGAACTGGTAGATCAGGTTGAGCCCGGCGCAGAATGCGATCATTGCCGGATGGAAGCCGATCAACACCAAGGGCAACCGGAAAATGAAGCCCAGCGCCACCGTGCCGGTCCAGGTCTGGCGCAGCGCGGTCGACAGGTTGTAATGCTGGCTGGAGTGGTGGTTGACGTGGCTGGCCCACATCCACCGGACCCGGTGGGCAAAGCGGTGGAAGCAGTAATAGGCCAAATCGTCGAGCACGAAGCAGGCAATCCAGGCCCACCACTGCCAGCCGATTTCGAGCATGCGAAATTGATAGATCCAGACGGTCAGCGAGGCGATCAGCGCGGCAGTCAGCAATCCGGCAGCGGTGCTGCCTGTACCCATCGCCAGCGAAACCAGCGTGTCGCGCGGCTCATATTTGTCAGGCGCGCGGCGCTTTGCCCAGATCATCTCGATCAGGATCAAGAAGATGAAGCCGGGGATGGCATAGGTTACGGGGTTGAAGTCAGGCATGGCCTTGGCTCCCGATATGACGGAGGCTGCTGGCCCAGACCTGTGCCTTGTCGCCCAGATCAAGTGTGATCTGGCCGAAGGTGCTTTCGCCGATGCCGATGGTCAGGAAATTGCGGTCCAATCGCGCAAAAGCATGGCTGTCGAGAAGCCGTGAAGCGAAATGGGCCCCATGGCGCCGCATCAGCATGACCCGCCCCTGGCCATCGCGCAGCAGCGCGCCGATTCCGGCGCGGTCCAGTGCGCAATCGACTGCGTTGAAGCCGCAAATCGCTGCTTCGGCAAGCTGGCGCGCCTCTGCCTCGTCGCGGATCCGGACATCGCTGCCAAGCCCCAACTTCCAGCAGATTGCCGCAATTACGAGGATTGCTACGACTGACGCCGCCAGTTGGACGATCGCTTCAAGCACCTTGTCAGTCCTGCTTGGCCGCCAGCATATCGATCAAGCCGCGAATTGGACCGAGGTCATACCCGGCGGCGGCTGCTGCTTCCGACAGTTCAGCCGGGCTTGCGCCTTCGCTGGCACGGGCGAGGGCCCACAGCAGGGTCGAACGGGTTCCGGATCGGCAATAGGCCAGGATCGGAGCCTTGGTAGACGCCAGCGCTGCGATCATGGCCTTGACCTGCGGTTCCGAAAAGCCGGCGTGGGTTACGGGAATCGCGACATATTCCATCCCGGCCGCACGTGCGGCGGCCTCGATTTCTCTGCCGGGAACCTGATCGTCGCTCTCACCCTCAGGGCGATTGTTGATGATCAGGCCGACTCCCAGTCGTGCCGCCTCGGACACATCGGCAAGTCCGATCTGCGGACTGGCATAAACCTGCTGCGACAATTGACGGAACATGCCGGGCTTCCTCCTGCCTGCCGCTGTGCCAAGGCTTGTCGGTGCTGGCAAGCTTGGTGCGCGAATAGGAAGCAATGCAACCCCTTTCCATGTCCCGGCGAAGCATTGTTGCTTGCAGAAATGTCACACTGGAAAGGCCACCGCATTCGCACCGTGATTCGATTCGCCAATGTGATTCAATTCGGCTATGTGGAAAAGTGCAGAGGAGAGAGCCTGATGGTTGTTCGCCCTGTCGCCCGTTGCGATTCGTCCGCGCCATCGGGGGTCTAGAGTGGGGCGAATCGAAGGTACGACTAGGTTTATGGGTTTTGACAGAGGGCGCCGCGGACGCGGGCGCGACAAGCGGGACGGTTTCGGAGAAGACAGTTTCGATCCATTTGCCGGCAGCGGCGGCGGCGGTGGTGATCGCTTTGGCGGTGGTGACCGCGGCGGTTTCGGCGGCGGTTCGCGCGGCGGTTTCGGCGGTGATCGTGGCGGCTTTGGCGGCGGCGATCGCGGCGGTTTCGGCGGCGGTGGCCCGCGTGGCGGCGGTGGTGGAGGCTTCGGCGGTCCGCGCGGCGGCGGCGGCGGTGGCATGCCAGCCCAGGTGGTGGGCGAGGGCTCCGGCACTGTAAAATTCTTTAACGCCAACAAGGGCTTCGGCTTTATCCAACAGGATAGCGGCGGCGAAGACGTGTTCGTCCACATCAGCGCGGTTGAGCGCGCCGGGCTTGAAGGCTTGGCGGAGGGCCAGCAGCTGAAGTTCCAGCTGGTTGATCGTGGTGGCAAGGTGTCCGCCAGCGATCTCGAGGTGGTCGGCGATGTCATCGAGGTGCAAAAGCGCGAAGCGCCGCAGCGCGAGCTGACTGGCGAACGTGCGTCCGGCACGGTCAAGTTCTTCAACGCGATGAAGGGCTTCGGCTTCATCACTCGCGATGACGGGCAGCCCGATGCATTCGTCCATATCAGCGCGGTTGAACGTTCTGGCATGGCCGGCCTCAACGAAGGCGACCGGCTTGAGTTCGATATCGAAGTCGATCGACGAGGCAAGTATTCGGCCGTCAACCTGACGCCACGCCAGGATTGATCCCGACTGCATTGTTCCGGGGGTTGTCCTGGGACATGCCAAGTTCTAAATGCGTGCAGATGGCGGCCCTTGCCGGGGCCGCCATTTGTCGTTTTTGTTTTCCCGAATCGTTCGTTTCAAGAAGGAAATCGAGATGTCCATTACTCCCCTGATGCCAGTCTATCCCCGTTGCGGCTTTCGGCCGGTTCGCGGCGAGCACTGCCACCTGATTGGAGAGGACGGCCGACGCTATCTCGATTTCGCGGCAGGAATTGCCGTCAATGTTCTGGGCCACAGCCACGAAGGGCTGATCGATGCAATCCAGAGGCAGGCTGCGACCTTGATGCACGTTTCCAACCTCTATGGCAGCCCGCAAGGCGAACACCTCGCCCAGCGGCTGGTCGACCTGACCTTTGCCGACACGGTGTTCTTCACAAATTCCGGCGTCGAGGCCGTCGAATGCGCGATCAAGACCGTGCGCGCCTATCACCAGCATGTCGGCAACAACCACAAGTTTGAGATCATTACATTCCGCAATGCCTTCCACGGCCGGACCATGGCGACGATCAGCGCCTCCAGCCAGGAAAAGATGCACAAGGGTTTCTACCCGCTGCTCGAAGGCTTCAAGTACGTCGATTTCGATGATCTTGAAGGCGCCAGGGCGGCGATCGGACCCAACACCGCAGGCTTCCTGGTTGAGCCGGTGCAGGGCGAAGGCGGGATTCGCCCGGCAAGCATGGAGTTCATGCAGGGCCTGCGCGCGCTGGCCGACGAGCATGACCTGCTGCTCGCGCTCGATGAAGTGCAATGCGGGGTGGCGCGTTCGGGAACGCTCTATGCCTATGAACAGTACGGGATCGAGCCCGACGTGATGGCCAGCGCCAAGGGCCTTGGCGGCGGCTTCCCGATCGGGGCCTGCCTCGCCACCGAAAAGGCCGCGCGCGGCATGGTGATCGGCACGCACGGTTCGACTTATGGCGGCAACCCGCTGGCCATGGCGGCTGGTGAAGCGGTGCTCGATGCCGTTGCCAACGACGAGTTCCTCGCCGATGTCAGGGCCAAGAGCGAGCGGCTGCGCAGCCGTCTTGAGCAGTTCATCGGCAACTATCCCGAACTGTTCGAACTGGTTCGCGGCACGGGGCTGATGCTGGGGATCCGGATGAAGTTCGAGCCGCGCGAATTCGTTGGCCACTTGCGCGACAATCATCAGTTGCTGACGGTTGCTGCGGGCGACCAGACGCTGCGGCTGGTCCCGCCCTTGGTGATCGACGACGCCGAAATCGATGAGTTCTTCGATAAACTTTCGGCCGGTGCGGCCAGCTTCCAGCCACCGGCTGCCTCGTAATGCTGCGGCATTTCCTTGAGCTTGGCGATGCCGGAGGCGACGCGCTGGCTGCGATGATTGCCGATGCGATTGAGCGCAAGGCCTATCGCAATGGTGTGCCCAAGGGTGCGCCCGATGGTGACGCTCCGCTGGCTGGGCACGTACTGGCAATGGTCTTTGAGAAGAATTCGACACGCACGCGCGTTTCGTTCGACATAGCGATGCGCCAACTTGGTGGCTCCGCAATCGTTCTGGATGCCGGGACCACGCAGCTCGGCCGGGGGGAGTCCATCGCCGATACCGCGCGAGTGCTGAGCCGGATGGCTGATGCGATCATGATCCGGACTGACGATCATGACAAGATCGAGGAAATGGCTGCCCATGCCTCGGTCCCGATAATCAATGGTCTGACCGATCGCTCGCATCCATGTCAGATCGTTGCTGACCTCCTGACCTTGGTCGAGCATGGCAAAGCCCTGCCCGGGTTGGAGCTGGCCTGGCTGGGCGATGGGAACAATGTACTCAATTCGATAGTCGAAGCCGCCGGGCTGCTGCGATTCAACATTCGTATCGCGGTTCCCCAGGGGTACGACAGCGATCCGGACTATATCGAACGCGCGCGTGCTCGCGGCGCGGTGATTACTGTGACCCGCGATCCGGCCGAAGCGGCACGCGGTGCTGATGTGATCGTCACCGACACCTGGGTCTCGATGGGGCAGGAGCATGCCCATAACAAGCTGGCGGCCATGGCCCCTTACCAGGTCAACCCTTTGCTGATGCAGCAGGCCAAAGGCGATGCTTTGTTTCTGCATTGCCTGCCGGCGCACCGCGGCGAGGAAGTTACCGATGCGGTGCTCGACGGACCGCAATCGGTCGTCTGGGATGAAGCGGAAAACCGGGTCCATGCGCAAAAGTCTGTGCTGCGCTGGGTGTTTGGTCAGCTGTGAGCGTAACCGGGCACATAGCCACTGACGAAACCGGATATGACCGGGTGATGGCCTTTACCCTGCCTTCTCGCGATGCCCGCGGGCGCGCGGTACGGCTCGGCCCGGTGCTGGAAACCATCTTGGCTGCGCACGACTACCCGATCCCGATCAAGCATCTGCTCGCTGAAGCGCTGGTTTTGACGGCGCTGGTCGGGTCGCTGCTCAAGGATGGCGAGGGCCAGCTGACCATCCAGGCCCAGACCCAGGGCGGGGTAGTTGACCTGCTGGTCTGCGATTATCGCGGCGGCGAGCTGCGCGGCTATGTTCGATACGATGCCGATCGTCTGGCGATGCAGGGGGCAAATCCTTCACTGTACGCCTTGTTCGGTCAGGGCGGATACCTCGCAATTACCTTCGACCTGGCCACGACTGGCCAGCGCTATCAGGGAATTGTTCCGCTCGAAGGCAGTTCGCTGGCCGAAGCCTGCGAGAGCTATTTTGCCCAGTCCGAGCAGGTCCCGACGTTGATTCGGGTCGGGGTGCGCTTGACTGCACAGGGTTGCGTTGCGGGCGGCTTGCTGGCCCAGCATCTGCCCGAAGGAGAAGACGGACGCGAGCGGCTTCATGTTCGGCTCGATCATCCCGAATGGGAGCATGTGGCAGCACTGGCGGGCAGCACCCGGCACGAGGAATTGGTGGATCCAGACCTTTCGCTCGAAACCCTGGTCTGGCGGTTGTTTCACGAGGAGGAGGAAGTTCGGGCCGAGCGGTTTGCGCCTTTATCGCGCGGGTGCCGCTGTTCGATCGAGCATTACCAAATGGTCCTTGCGCAATTCCCGGAAGCTGACCGGCTCGAGATGCGCAACGAAGCAGGTCTGATCGTGGTCGACTGTGCGTTTTGCTCACGATTGTTCGAAATTGCCACCTGATTACTCGCTTCGTCGATAAAAATGCACGCTTGGCCTGCGCTTGGCGCGGTGGTACAAGTCCAGGCAAGTTCAAAGCCCCATGTGTCCCCTGCAAACGGGGAGAAAGCCGAATCGTGATTTCCAGAATGCGCCTTGCCGGATTCGTTGCTGCAGCCATGCTGGCCGTGGCCGGTCCCGCCATGGGGGCCGGTGCATCACTGGCTATGCTTGACCAGATCGAGGCGGGCCGCTGGGAAATCCGCTTGCGTGAACCTGGGGCGGCTCCGCAACGGATTTGCCTGTCGACCGGCCATAGGTTGATCCAGCTGCGCCATCCCGATGCACAGTGCGAACGCTTTGTGGTCCAAGACACGGCTTCCGATGTGGTCGTTCAATATACCTGCAAAGGCCGCGGTTATGGCCGCACCCATGTTCGCCGCGAAACCGGTCGGCTGGTCCAGATCGACAGCCGCGGGATCGCAAATGGCTTGCCGTTCGAATTCAGCGCCGAGGCTCGCCGGGTGGGTGACTGTATCGGCGGGTGAGCCTGTTGCCTTGGCGCGGGCGAGCGGCTAGCCCGGCGAGATGTCTGCACTTCCCGAAGGTAAGGGCCGTAAGGCTGTCGTGCTGCTCTCGGGCGGCCTGGATTCGATGGTCTGCGCTGCCTTGGCGCGCGAGGCAGGCTACACACTTTACGCCCTGACGCTCGACTATAACCAACGCCACCGCCGCGAACTTGGTGCCGCACGCGAAATCGCCGCGCTGCTGGGTGCCGAACGCCACGTGGTCCTGCCCCTCGATTTGCGTCAGTTTGGTGGATCGGCGCTGACCGATGATATTAATGTCCCCAAGGACGGGGTGGGCGAAGACATTCCGGTGACCTATGTACCGGCGCGCAATCTGGTGTTCCTTTCGTTGACCCTGGCCTGGGCCGAAGCGCTTGGTGCGCGCGACGTGGTCATCGGGGTCAACGCGCTCGACTATTCGGGGTATCCCGATTGCCGTCCGGAATTTATTCAAGGTTTTGCTGATCTGGCCCGGCTTGCCACCAAGGCTGGTGCCGAAGGTGACGCCTTCCGGATCCACGCCCCGCTGCAATTTCTTGGCAAAGCCGAGATTGCCGCCGAGGCCGGGCGGCTAGGGCTCGATCCGGCGATGAGCTGGTCCTGCTATGATCCGCAAGCCGATGGTTCGGCCTGCGGGCTGTGCGATTCATGCCGCCTGCGCAAGGAAGGCTTTGCCAAGGCCGGGATTGCCGATACCACGCTTTACGCCAATTAGAAGTCCAGGGAGAATCCAGGTGATCGATCAGCAGGACGGCAAGCCGGCCGAACCCAAGGCCAGCGGCTATAGCTGGTATGTGCTTGGCGTGCTGGTACTGGTCTACATCCTCAATTTCATCGACCGGCAGATTCTCAGCATCCTGGCCGTCGACATCAAGGCCGATCTCGACCTGACCGACAGCGACCTTGGCTTTCTCGGCGGTGCGGCTTTTGCGGTTTTCTATGCACTGTTCGGGGTGCCGCTGGGGCGGCTGGCCGATAACTGGAACCGTAAGAAGCTGCTTGCGATCGGCCTTGCCCTGTGGTCGACGATGACCGCGCTTTCGGGCTTTGCGCGCGACCAACTGACGCTGTCGCTGGCGCGGATGGGTGTCGGCGTTGGTGAGGCCAGCGCCGGTCCGACCGCCTATTCGCTGATCTCGGATTATTTCCCCAAGCGCCAGCGTGCCACCGCGCTCGCCATCTATTCGTCTGGTCTCTACATCGGAGGCGGGATTTCCCTGCTGATCGGCGCCAAGATCGGGCAATGGTGGAATGCTGCCTATCCCGGTGGCGGGCCGCTCGGGCTGGTTGGCTGGCAAGCCGCCTTCCTCGCGGTTGGTCTGCCCGGGCTGTTGATGGCGCTGTGGATGTTGACCATCCGCGAACCGGTTCGCGGCGCGATGGATGGAAACGTCAGTCCAAGCTCGCCGACACCGTTCGCAAACTTCTTCGGTGACCTTTCGACTATTGTTCCGCCGTTCACGTTCTATGGAGCGTTGAAGCGCGGTCCGGTGGCACTTGCGCTGAACCTGGTCGCGGCCGCGCTGTTTGCTCTGTTTGCCTGGGTGATGATCGGGTTGACCGGCAACGTGCCGCAATGGACCTCGATCGGGTTGGGGTACTACGCAGTATTTTCATGGGCCTGCACGCTCAAGGCCCGTGATCCTGCGACCTGGCGGTTGATCTGGGGGACCCCGGCATTCCTGTGCACCACGCTGGGCTACAGCCTGGTGTCGCTGGTTGCCTGGGCATTGGGTTTCTGGTCCGCACCTTATGCCGCGACGGTTCTCAAACTGGACCAGCAGCAATTGGCTTTCTGGCTTGGCGCGAACGGTGCGGTGAGCGGATTCCTTGGCGTGATCATCGGGGGGCGGGTCGCCGATGCCCTGCGCGCCCGCAATCCGGCCGGGCGGGTGCTGGTCATCATGTTCGGGGTGATCGCGCCGATCGCACCGCTGCTGATCGGCTATTCGACCGAGAACCCGGTGCTCTTCTATGCGATGAATTTTCTGGCCGGAATGTTCGGAGCGGCCGCTCTGGGCGCGGCGGCTGCGACTACGCAAGATCTTGTGCTGCCAAGGATGCGCGGCACCGCGACTGCGGCGTTCTTTCTGGGAACGACGCTCGTTGGTCTGGCATTCGGGCCTTACCTGGTCGGGCTGATTTCCGATCTTGCCGGCACAATGGTTGATGGAAAGCTGGTCGGCGATTTGCGTACCGGCATCCTGTCGCTGGTCGGGGTGGCACCGTTTGCGCTGGCGCTCCTGATCTATGCTTACCGCACAGTTCCCCTGGCGGAGGCGACCCTTGCGGAGCGCGCAGGCGAATAGTCCAGACCTTGTTCCATCTCAGTAAAACAGGGTCTAGCTGCGCGCCAGCACCCCGCAGGCGATCCGGGCGCCGCTGTTGCCGCTGGGATCCGTCTTGTAATCGTCGGGCCCGGCGTGAACCACGATTGCGGTTCCATCGGCATCGAACAGCGACGCTTCCAGTTCGGCCCGGGAGCCTGTCAACTGGGCAGACGCAGCGGCGGTGCCGTTCGCGTTGACCACAATATTGGGAAGGTCGCCAAGGTGGCTGCCAGCGGGATTATCGGTTCCATGCTTGCGGCCGGCAGGATTGAGGTGACCTCCGGCACTGACGAAATCCGGTGCGTCGCAGCGGCCCACCATATGCAGATGCATGCCCTTGCTTCCGGCCGGAAGCCCGACCAGCGCCAGTGACAGGGTCAGCCTGTCACTGGCTGCTGTCAGCACCGCCGTTCCTGCCGGAAGTCCATTTCCCTGGCGCAAGGTGGCCGATGCGACCCGCTTGGTAGGGAAATCCCTGACCGAGGCGCAGGCGGTCAGAATGCTGCAGAATAGTACAGTTGCTGCGAGTTTGCCGGTCATGGAGCCTCCAGGAAAATGATTCGCCCATCACCATAACGAAAAAGGGGCCGGATTTCTCCGGCCCCTTGATCGATTTGGCGTGAACGCCTGGC
>CAZOSI010000017.1:0-26713 GCA_964582485.1 uncultured Novosphingobium sp. | reverse complement strand
ACGGCGAATTCCTGTCCGACACGCGCGGCACCGGGATCATGAACCGGCTGTTCGAAAAGTACGGTCCCTACAAGGGCCGGATCGAAGGCCGCCAGAACGGCGTGCTGATCTCCAACTGCGACGGCGAAGCAGTGGGCTATGCGCTCAACATGCTGGAAGAGCGCGGGAGCCTGTTCGTGCGCCCGCAAGACAAGATCTATGAAGGCATGATCATCGGCGAAAACGCCAAGCCCGACGATCTGGAAGTCAATCCAGCCAAGTCAAAGCAGCTGACCAACTTCCGCTCGACCGGCAAGGACGACGCGATCCGCCTCACCCCGCCCCGGATCATGACGCTGGAACAGGCCATCGCCTATATCGACGACGACGAAATGGTCGAAGTCACGCCCAAGTCGATCCGCCTGCGCAAGGCCCTGCTCTGCCCGCACGAGCGCAAGAAGGCCGGGCGCAAGAAGGAAATGGCCTGAGCGGTCAACTCAGGGTTGATCCAGCGCGCCGCGGCAACCTGGATTCGCCCAACCTGAAGGTCAGGTAGTTCAAAGCGCCGTTCGGATAGCTGCGTTTCGCAATTGGGCAGCGCAACTGGTCGACGCTAGGCAAAGCCAGGGAATTGGGGCAGCATCAAGCTCATCAGCCTCACGCCAATACGATATCGCTGAGCGAGCTCAAGACCCCGTCATTTGACAATGCCCCGCCGCCGCCAAACTCAGCGCTTTCCTGTGTGCCTGAGCCAGTTGAGCTGCGGCGACGCTTCCATGCCGGCTTGGCCAACTCCTTGGCATAAGCGTCGATATCGCTGAGCGGGGTCCCTGCCGCACCGTAGGTGAAGTCGAGCCCGGTGACTTCTTCGATCTCGGCAATCGTGCGCTGGTAGGTCTGGAAAGCTCCCAGCACAGCGCCTTCCTCCTTCGGCGGCCTTACCAGAGTAGTAACATCGAGAACGTCCTCCTGCGTCAGGATGTAGCCCGTGGCATAAAGAGTTTGTTCGGCGCTGACCGCTACGACCACTTTCCAAAAGCGCATTGGAATTTTCGCACCGCGAAATTCCGGATCCTCAAGTTCGTCGAAGATCGGACCTGAAAAGACCTGGACGCGAAAGTTGAAACTGCGTGCGCTGAGCTCGAGGATATATTTTTCCAGCCCCAACCACAGCCTGATTTGCGGATTGGGATGCTTGTCCTGATTGAACAGTTCGTGCTGTGGTGAGCAGTTGGGGAAAGTGCAGGTGTTGTTGGCTCGGCGGGTCGCATCATACTTGTCGGTGCCCCACTCAAGGTCCTCGCGCCGGGTCAGATGCCCGCGGTTGAGATAAGTGCCCTTGTAATAGGCATCGGGCAACTGGTGATCCTTGTCGATCCGCTTGTCGGTTTTCCAGTTGTCGCCCTTGCGCCCCAAGCCGAAATCGACCCCACCGTTTACGTTGGCCGCAGAAAAGAACGCGATCCGGCGGTCCTTGTTCATCACCACGCTGTAGCCATTGTACTTGAGCACCCCTGCTGCGCTTTCGGCAGCAGTCGGGATCGGCAAATCATAGATTTTCTTGCGGATCAGCGGAGCGATCTGCTTGTCTCCGCCCAGGCGAGCGGAAACGATTGGCAGGTTCACTACTGGCAGAGCCCGGCCAAGGAACGCAGGGTCATAGCCATGGATCCAGTCTTCCTCTTCCACCACCGGCGCGTCGATCTTTTCGCCTTTCGTTGCCTCCAGCGCGAAACTTTCACTGGAGCCCTCTTGCCCCACCACCCGCACCGAGCCATCGTCATCCACCGCCAGCGTTACGGTCACCAGTTTTTCGGCCATGTCGTCATCCTTTCTTGCAGCTGAGTCGCTTCCTGGCTGCGGCGTGAATATTGCGGGAACTGTGGCGCTATTGTTCATCGGCAGCGCCGTCGGCGGACCAAGTCCCGGCTTGTAAAGAACCGGCAAACGCGCGCGCAGGTCCTGAACATCGGTTGAGACAACCGCTTGCAATTGCTGCTGGCGAATAGCCTGGGGATCGGTCCGAAGGGTTTCGACGATCCGCGATACCCGGATGCCTTCATTGGCCTTCCACTTGATATCGTTTTCACTATGCCGAAGCGGATCGTAATCATGCCCGTCGACGGTCTGCCACTTGCCGTTCTTCGTTTCGGGCACGCCGGAATGGTGCAGGGCCACCAGCAGCCAGTCATTGTTGAAGACCGGCGAGCCGGACGAGCCGGCCAGGGTGTCGGTCGAATACCACAGCACATCAGTATCGCGCTTGAGCAACTGGTTCTCACGTACGCAGAGCTGCTTGCGCTCACCAGCGGGGTGCTGGATGATGGTCAGCCATTCGCCCTCAGTCGCTTTCCCCGGCCCGCCGATCAGAGGAAGCCAGCCCAGGGGTTCAAGCTTCTCGCGACCGTTGAGTGACCGCGACTGTAATCCGATTATGGTGAAATCAAGTTCAACCGAGGTGTAAAAGAGCGAAGTGTCGAAGCCGAATCGCCAGGGCGTCAACTCGCTGCCATTAACATCGCGTTCGTAAAAGGCTTCGGCCAACGCGCGTTCAGCCTGATCGCGATTTGGCAGAACATGGTTGTTTGTGATCAGCACGCCATCGCCGATCAGGAAGCCCGTTCCATACCCCCGGGTCGCGCCTCCCGGCGATTGCAGTACCACTCGCATGACCGTACGGGCGACCAGAGCGCCGCGCTCAAGAAAGCTTGCGTCCTGCAGCTCGTTGCCTTGAATTATGCGCTCAAACGCCGCATCTGCTTCCCGGCGTTCGTCGTATAGGCTTTCGAGGAAATGGCGGCGGTCCCGCTTCTCCGACGCACTTGCCAATTCGGCCGGACTCGATTCGCGCACCGAAGTCTTGAGTGCGTCGAGATCTTGTCCAAGCGCGGCCCCGCGTGCTTCCGCGCGCCTCACCGCAGCATCAAAATTGGGTGTTGCCAGCATAAAGCACCTCCGGAACGCCTCCACATTTCGGAAGCATTAGCGTTACACTTTGACCCAGCTCGACGCTTATTTGCGATTCGTTGACCTTTTCATACACTTGATCAGGATTACTTGATAGCGCCCAAAGCGGCCTGAATTCGCCGATTGATGACGGCCCATCGGCAGGGAATCTGCCCGCTCTATTCGCCAGCAGGGGGTGCTGGCGCGGACCCAGCCGATCGGCTAAGGCGCCGCAATGGAGACCACCGATCTGCGGATCGCCCTGTTCAGCGGCAACTACAACTACGTTCGCGATGGGGCCAATCAGGCGCTCAACCGCCTGGTGGAATACCTGCTGCGCAGCGGCGCACAGGTGCGGGTCTATTCGCCAACCACCGATACACCGGCCTTCGAACCGCAAGGCGATCTGGTCAGCCTGCCATCGATCGCGATCCCGGGGCGCGGTGAGTATCGCGCGGCCACCGGGGTCAACCGCCGCATCCGCCGCGACCTGGACGAATTCAATCCCAACGTGGTTCACGTCTCGGCCCCGGACATCGGCTGCCACCGCGCCGTAACCTGGGCTCGGCGCCGCAGCCTGCCGGTGCTGGCTTCGGTCCACACCAGGTTCGAGACCTATTTTCGCTATTACAACATGGCTTGGCTGGAGCCGGTTGTCGTGGCCATGCTCCGCCGGTTCTATCGCCGCTGCGATGCGCTGGTGGCACCATCGGAAAGCTTCGCCCAGGTGCTGCGCGACCAGCGGATGAACTATGATATCGACATCTGGTCGCGCGGGGTCGATCGCGAGATTTTCCATCCGGGCCTGCGCGACCTGGCCTGGCGTCGCAGCCTGGGTATCGGTGACGAGGAAGTGGTCGTCGGCTTTCACAGCCGGCTGGTGATGGAAAAGGGGCTCGATGTGTTTTCCGACACGATCGACCAGCTGCGCCGCCGCGGGGTGGTTCACCGCACCCTGATCGTCGGCGATGGTCCGGCCCGGCCCTGGCTGGAAGCGCGGCTGCCCGATGCGGTCTTCGCCGGGTTCATGTCGGGGAAGGACCTGGGTAAGGCGGTTGCCTCGATGGACGTGCTGTTCTTCCCTTCGACCACCGAGACTTTTGGCAATGTCAGTCTTGAAGCGATGGCCTGCGGCCTTCCGGTCGTTGCCGCTGCGGCCACTGGCAGCCAGAACCTGGTCGATAACGGCCGCTCAGGCCGCCTGATCCGGCCCGGAGCGGTCCACCAGTTTGCCGAGGCGCTGCAGGCCTATATCGAGGATCCGGCGCTGCGCCGTGCCCACGGCCAGGCTGGCGAGAAGCGCAGCGAGGCCTTTTCGTGGGACCAGATCAACCAGGTTGTGGCCGATACCTATATCCGGCTCATCCGTCAGAAGGCTATCGCCAGGCCAGCCTAACGCAGCGTGCCATCTGCGATCTTGCGCTTGGCAAACCACCATTGCAGCAGGATTGCGCCGAGGATAACAAGCGGCATCACTTTCATCATCGCCGAATCAAGTTCAGCCGGCATAGTGACGGTCTGTTGATAAGCAAAGCTTGCTGCCGCCGCGATCAGCGAAAACAGAAAAACCACAGCCGCATGCCGTGAGCGCGTGAGCAAGAGCACCGAGCCAAGCACAGATGACCACACTCCCAGGGGCCAAAGCAGCTGTGCAAACAACGGCATACCTTCGACGACCCCCAACATCTTTTCAGCGACTTCACGGCTTCCGCCGACGGCGCTGGCCAAATAATCCATGTTCCGAGTTCGGGTCATCACATAGTCATAGCCACCGAATCCATTCCACAGTAGACTGAGCGCCGAAATCAGCCAAAAACCGACCGACGCCCTGCGATTGGCAGTAATGTTCATTTCCCCCTCCTCCAGTTGGTTGCTGGTCAAACAAGGCTACGCTTCTTCGCGAATCGATGCAAATTTGCGCGACAGGCGCTAACGGTGAGCGATGAGCGGCTTGTTCCAAGACGATTTGCCCCCCGCCTCGACCGGCGCCCCCGATGCGGATGCCCCGCTGGCCGACCAGCTACGTCCGGCCAACCTGGCCGAGGTCATCGGACAGGAACACCTGACCGGCCCGGAAGGCGCGATCGGCCGGATGGTTGCCGCCGGCAAGCTTTCCAGCATGATCCTGTGGGGGCCGCCGGGTACCGGCAAGACCAGCACCGCGCGGCTGCTGGCCGATGCGGTGGGGATGCGATTCATTTCGGTCAGCGCGGTATTCTCGGGCGTGGCCGATCTCAAGAAGGCCTTTGCCGAGGCCGAGACGGCCGCGAAGATGGGCCAGCGCACGCTGCTGTTCGTGGATGAAATCCACCGCTTCAACCGCGCGCAGCAGGACGGCTTCCTGCCCTTCGTCGAACGCGGCACCGTGACGCTGGTCGGCGCGACGACCGAGAACCCCAGCTTCGCCCTCAACGCCGCGCTGCTTTCGAGGGCGCAGGTGTTGATCCTCCACCGGCTTGACGCCAAAGCGCTCGACACGTTGCTGGCGCGCGGCGAAGAACTGGAAGGTCCGTTGCCGCTCACCGCCGAAGCCCGCGAAGCGCTGGTTGCCAGCGCCGATGGTGATGGACGGTTCCTGCTCAACCAGGCCGAAACGCTGTACAATGCGAAGCTGACCGAGCCGCTCGACCCGGCAGGTCTCGGCAAGTTCCTCCAGCGCCGGGTTGCGGTCTATGACAAAGACCGCGACGGGCATTACAACCTGATTTCCGCGCTGCACAAGGCGCTGCGCGGGTCGGACCCGCAGGCCAGCCTCTATTATATGGCGCGGATGCTGACCGCCGGGGAGGAGCCGCTCTATGTGCTGCGGCGGCTGGTGCGTTTTGCCAGTGAGGACATTGGCCTTGCCGATCCGCAGGCGCTGGTCCAGTGCCTCGCCGCCAAGGATGCCTACCAGTTCCTCGGCAGCCCCGAGGGCGAGCTGGCGATCGTCCAGGCCTGCCTTTACCTCGCTACCGCGCCCAAATCGAACGCTGCCTATGCCGCGCAGAAGGCGGCCTGGAAAAGCGCCAAGGAAACCGGCAGCCTGGCCCCACCCGCGAACATCCTCAACGCCCCGACCAAGCTGATGAAGGACATCGGCTATGGCAAGGACTACGCCTATGACCACGAAGCCGAGGACGGCTTTTCCGGCGCCAATTACTGGCCCGAGCAGATGTCACCGCAGACGTACTACACCCCGGTCGAGCGCGGATTCGAGCGCGAGGTGCTGAAACGGCTGGATTGGTGGGAGAAGAAGCGGGCCGAACGGCGCGGCGAATGAATCCCGCACGGTTTCAGCACTTCGTTGCGATCGACTGGTCCGGTGCGGCAGGCGAGCGTCACCATGGGATTGCCGTCGCGCTTTGCCGGGCGGGCGATGCTGCGCCTGAACTCGTCCGCCCTGTCCATCGCTGGTCGCGCGTTGAGGTTCTGGAATGGCTGACCGACCAGCTCCCAGCCGACACGCTGGTCGGCTTCGACCTTAGCATGAGTTTTGCCCACGCCGATTGCGGAGCCTATTTCCCCGGCTGGGCGGGCAGTCCGCTTGATGCCCGCGGGCTATGGGAGCTGGTCGAACAGATCTGCGCCGACGAACCGCATCTCGGCGCGACCACTTTTGCCGATCACCCCGATCTCGCCCCGCACTTCCGCCGCCACGGCGGGCGCGAGGGCGCGGCATTTGGCGGCGGGCGCGGGCGTTTTCGCGAGACCGAACACGGACAGACCCGCGCCGGATGCCGGCCTTATAGCAACTTCAATCTGGTTGGGGCGGCGCAGGTCGGAAAGGGCAGCCTGGCCGGGATGCGGCTGCTCCACCGACTGTCCGGCGTCCACGCAATCTGGCCGTTCGATACATTGCCCGAGCGGGGACCGGTGCTGGTCGAGATTTATACTACGCTGGCGGCGATCGCAGCGGGGCGGACCGCGGCGCGGTCGAAGGTCCGGGATTGGCCCGAACTCGATCTGGCTCTGGCTCAACTGGGGAGCAAGCCCGCGCGCGGCAGCGGCCCGCTCAGCGATCACGTCTCTGATGCAATGCTCGCCGCCGCCTGGTTGCGCAGCGTCGCGCATAACCCTGCACTCTGGAACCCGCCACTGCTCACCACCGAACTTGCGCAACGCGAGGGGTGGACCTTTGGCGCCACCTGAGGCTAAGGACGCCTGCACGTAAGGCCACGTTGCCGGCTTAGCTCAGTTGGTAGAGCACCTGATTTGTAATCAGGGGGCCAGGGGTTCGAATCCTCTAGCCGGCACCATTTTTCGCCAGGGAGCGCGGCAGCCCATGCTTGCAGAGATGATCCAGCGCTTGTTTGAGCGATCGCTTGACGACGCAGCACAGGCGCAGGCCCGCGACGGCCAGTGGAACGCGCCGCTGTGGGCCGAGGTTGAGGAAATGGGCTTGCCGCTGGCGCTGCTCAGCGAAGAACAAGGTGGTTTCGGACTGTCCGCCGCCGAACAGGGCGAAGCGCTGCGGCTGCTCGGCAGTCTGGCCGTGCCGCTGCCGGTGGCCGAGACGATGGGCGCGAACCGCCTGCTCGCCAAAGCCGGGCTGCCACTTGCCGAAGGGCCGGCTGGGTTGGCGCGCGCCGATCATTTGACGCTGGAAGGCGGAATCCTGAAGGGTCGGGTTGACCGGGTTGCCTGGGGCGAGAGCCTTGATTGCCTGGTTCTGGCAGTCGGCGACACGCTGTACCGCGTGCCGCGCAGCGGCTGGTCGCTGGCAGAAGCCGGCACCGCGCTGAACTTCCACCCCCGCCCCGCGCTGGAGATCGCCTGGGAAGCCGATGCCTTGGCCCCTGCCCCCCATTGCCCGCTGGCCGAAGGCGCAACATTGCGCGCGTTCCAGATTGCCGGCGCGCTCGAAGCGGCGCTCGACATGACGCTCGAGCACACTGCCACCCGCGTGCAGTTCGGCAAGCCGCTGCAGAAGAACCAGGTGGTCCAGCATGAACTGGCCAAGCTGGCCGGCGAACTGGCCTGTGCCACCGCTTCGGCTGACCTTGCCGCCGAAGCACTGGAACGCAGCGATCCGCTGGGTGTGGCAGCGGGATCGCTGCGCGCCCGCGAAGCCGCCGGCAACGGCGCGGGCATCGCCACCCAGATGCACGGCGCGATCGGCTTCACCCGCGAGCATGCCTTGCATCTTTACACCACCTCGCTGTGGACCTGGCGCGACGAGTTCGGCGGCCAAGTCCATTGGGCGACCATGCTCGGCCGGGCGGCAGTCGCTGCCGGCGGCGAAGGCTACTGGCCGATGGTGACCGCGCTATGAGCAAGATCCCGTTCCCCTCGCCGCCGCTCGATTCGGACGAAGTGCTGGCGCTTCGCAGCACCTTTCGCGCTTTCCTCGACCAGCAGCTCGGCCACCGCACGCCGCGCCAGCGCAGCGACAACTGGTACGGGTTCAGCCGCGAATTCTCGCTGGCGATGGGTCAGGCCGGATACCTTGGGATGACCTGGCCGAAGCAGTACGGCGGGCACGAACGCAGCGCCTACGAACGCTATGTTATCGTCGAGGAATCGCTGGCCTTTGGCGCCCCGGTTGGCGCGCACTGGATTGCAGATCGCCAGTCAGGCCCCTCGATCATCAAGTTCGGCACCGACGAGCAGAAGGAAACGATCCTGCCGCGCATCGCCAAGGGCGAGCTGGCCTTCGGGATCGGTATGAGCGAGCCGGACTCCGGCTCCGACCTCGCCGCGACCCGGACCAAGGCGGTGCGTGACGGCGATGTCTACCGCGTCACCGGGACCAAAGTCTGGACCAGCTTCGCGCATGAGGCGGATTATGTGATCCTGTTTTGCCGGACCAGCGGCACTCCCGCCGACCGGCACATGGGCACCAGCCAGCTGCTGGTTGACCTCAAGAACACCCCCGGCCTGACGATCAAACCGATCATCGACCTTGCCGGCCAGCATCACTTCAACGAGATGCATTTCGAGGACGCGATCGTCCCGGTGGGGAACCTGCTCGGCCAGGAAGGCGATGGCTGGAACCAGGTGATGAGCGAACTGGCGTTCGAGCGCAGCGGTCCCGAACGGTTCCTCTCCTCGATCGAGCTGATGTACCAATTGATCGAGATGCTGAAAGGGCGCGAGGACGATGCTGCCATGGCCACGATTGGCCGGCTGACTGCCCAGCTTGCAGTGCTGCGCCGCCTGTCGCGCTCGGTCGCGGCGATGCTGCAGAACAAGCAGGATGCCGGGCTGCAGGCCTCGATCGTCAAGGATGTCGGCGCGGTGTGGGAGCAGACCCTGCCCGATTTCGCCCGCCAGCTGGTCGATGCTGAAGCCGATCCGCGCAGCGCAGCGGCCTATGCCGGAGTGCTCGCCAACATCGTCCACAACGCGCCGAGCTGGTCGCTGCGCGGCGGCACGCGGGAAATCCTGCGCGGGATCATCGCGCGGGGATTGGGGACGCGCTGAAGCCGCCCACTGCGGTTCGTCGATCAAGGGGTTGCCCCGGCACCGGATCAGGTCCAGCCTTCGGTCTGGACCTGATCCGGGAGACCGACACATGGCTTTGCGCCGCCCCCTTTTCGCACTCCTCGCTTCGGCGGCACTAGCCTCGTGCAACATGGCGCCAACTGCGGATACCACCGCCAAAGCGCCCTGGGCTGAATTCACCAAGGCGACGATCGACGGCTGGCTGAAGCAGGATCCCTACTTTGCGGTCTATCAGGGCGCGCACCAGTACGATGGCAAGTTTGCCGACTGGACTGCGGCGGGTCTCAAGACGCGGGGCGATTTCCTGCGCAAGGTGATTTCCGACGCCAAGGCCTATGACAAGCTGGAGGGCCGCGACAAGTTTGAACGGGATTACATGGTCAAGGTTGCCGAAGGGCAGCTGTTCTGGCTGGAAACCGCCGATCAGCCGCACACCAATCCGGGCTGGTATGTCGGGGCCTTCGATCCCAACGTCTACCTGACCCGCGAATATGCCGACAAGCCGACACGCGCCAAGGCGCTCGCCCAATTCCTTGAAGGCGTTCCAGCCGCCGCCGCGCAGATCAAGGCCAACCTGAAAGGCCCGATCGCTGCGCCGCTGGTCACCT
The DNA here is from genome assembly GCA_964582485.1 of uncultured Novosphingobium sp. Taxonomy (GTDB): domain Bacteria; phylum Pseudomonadota; class Alphaproteobacteria; order Sphingomonadales; family Sphingomonadaceae; genus Novosphingobium. Next base: position 16,754 of record CAZOSI010000017.1, on the reverse strand, counting down.
TTGGCGCCTCGGCCTTTCAAGGCTATGCCGAATTCTACCCCAAGGACGCGCTGAGCGCCTTTGCCGATGTCCAGGATCCCGCACTGCAGCAGCGGCTCAAGGACGCCAGCGCCAAGGCGGCCGCGGCGATGAGCGACCTTTCGACCTGGCTCAAGGCGCAGGAAGGCGCTGATGCCCCATTTGCGCTGGGGCCGGACCGCTTCGCCCAGATGCTGCGCGATACCGAGGCGGTCGATGTTCCGCTAGATCAGCTTGAAGCGGTCGGCGAGGCCGATCTCAAGCGCAACCAGGATGCATTAAAGGCTGCCTGCGACAAGTTCGCTCCGGAGCAGACCATCCCGGCCTGCATGGACAAGATGAGCGCCAACAAGCCCGCTGGCGGCGCGGTGGCCGAGGCAACCAGCCAGATCCCGATGCTGACCGCGTTCGTCAAGGAAAAGGACCTCGTCTCGATCCCCGGCACCGAGCAGGCGCTGGTCCGACAGAGCCCGCCCTACAACGCGCAGAACGGCGCCTATATCGATCCGCCGGGACCGTACGAAAAGGGTATCCCCTCGATCTACTACATCGCCGCGCCTGATCCTTCATGGCCCGCTGAAAAGCAAGCCGACTACATCCCCGGCAAGGATGACCTGATGTTCACCTCGGTCCACGAAGTGATGCCGGGGCACTTCCTGCAGTTCCTCCATGCCAACCGCGCGCCGTCGTTCTTCGGGCGCCTGTTTGTCGGCTATGCCTTCGCCGAAGGCTGGGCGCATTACAGCGAGGAAATGATGTGGGAAGCCGGGCTCGGCAATGGCGATCCCGAGATTCACATCGGCCAGCTTTCGAACGCACTGCTTCGCGATTGCCGCTTCCTGTCGGCGATCCGGCTCCACACCAAGGGCATGACGATCGAGCAATCGACCAGGTTCTTCCAGGATGCCTGCTATCAAGGCGAGGGCACGGCTGAGCAGCAGGCCCGGCGCGGAGCCTATGATCCGGCCTACCTCAACTACACGCTGGGCAAGCTGATGATCCGCAAGCTGCGCGAAGACTGGACCGCAACGCGCGGCGGCCAGCAGGGCTGGAAGGCGTTCCATGACGAATTCCTGACCTATGGCGGCCCGGCGATCCCGCTGGTCCGCCAGGCCATGATGAAGGAAGATGCGCCCAAGGCGGTGTTCTGACCGGACGCCAAACTGCTTGCATTTGAAACCGGTCAAGCCAAAGAACAGGGCATGACCGAGACCATGACCTATGCCCGTTATCTGGCGCTGGACGAGCTGCTGGCCTGCCAGAACCCGCGTTCCGATTGCGATGACGAGATGCTGTTCATCATAATCCACCAGACCAAGGAACTGTGGCTGAAACAAATGATCCGTGAGCTCAAGCTGGCGGTTGGTCAGGTTCGCGCAGACGAATTGATCCCGGCCTACAAGGCCATGGCGCGGGTCAGCCGGATCCAGGCGGTGATGACGCTGAGCTGGGACGTGCTCGCCACCATGACGCCCAGCGATTACACGCGGTTCCGCGATGTCCTGGGCCCTTCAAGCGGGTTCCAGTCCGACCAGTTCCGCACGGTCGAATACATGCTGGGCCTGAAGGACGGGCGGTTTCTGTCGTATCAGGACGATCGCCCCCATGCCCGTGCAGCGCTTGAAGCGGCACTATCCGCGCCAAGCCTATGGGACGAGGCGATTGCTGCGGCAAACCGCGCCGGGCTGGCAATCCCGGCCGAAGTGCTTGAGCGCGATGTGACCCAACCTTATGTTCCGCACCCGGCCGTCGAGGCAGCGTTCCTGGAAGTCTACCGCGATACGGCGCGCTATTGGGAGCTATATCAGCTGGCCGAAAAACTGGTCGATCTGGACGATGCAATGGCCACCTGGCGCCACAAGCATGTGTTGACTGTGGAGCGCGTGATTGGTGGCAAGCGCGGCACCGGCGGCACGGCCGGGGCGAGTTACCTCCATTCGACCCTGAGCAAGCGTGCCTTTCCCGAGCTATGGTCCCTGCGGACTGGGCTGTGACCTACAAGCACCTGTTTTCCCGCGCGCTGGCAGCCGCACCTGGACGGTTGCATTTTGCCGCACACAGCCACCATCTTTGGCCCGATGCTAGCTATGCGGGACAGACAAAGGCCTGGGATGATGCCGCGCGGCTGGCCGATCACAAGTGGGACCGGGTGTTTGGCGAAGTCATTCCCGAGGCCCAGGCCCACATCGCCCGCGAACTGGCCCTGCCTGATCAGGCCAGCATCGCCTTTTCCCCCAACACCCACGACTTCCTGATCCGGATCGTTTCCGCCCTGCCGATGGAGTGCCCGCGCGTGCTGGCCAGCGACGGCGAGTTCCACTCGTTCCGGCGGCAGTCCTTGCGCTGGGCCGAAGCCGGGCGGATCGACTTGACCACGGTACCATTGGACCGGCTGGTCGAGACGGCCGAGGCGGGACAGTTCGACTTGATCTTTGCCAGCCAGGTCCAGTTCAATTCCGGACGCGTGCTGGATCGGATCGACCGACTGGCAGCGCTGGCCCGGCCCGAAGGCCCGTGGGTGGTGATCGATGGCTACCACGGTTTCATGGCCACCCCGACCGACCTCTCCGCTGTCAGCGACCGGGTGTTCTACCTCGCGGGTGGCTATAAATATGCCATGGCCGGCGAAGGAGCGTGCTTCCTCCATGCCCCGCCCGGTTTTGGCCAGCGTCCCGAGGTGACCGGATGGTATGCCGCCTTCGATGACTTGGCCGCACAGCAGGGCGGCGTTGGCTATGCCCCCGATGGGCGGCGGTTTCTGGGCAGCACCTTCGATCCAAGCGGGATCTACCGTTTCAACGCGGTCCAGCGAATCCTGATGTCGGAGGGGCTCGATACTGGAGCTATTTCAGCACATTGCGACGCGCTCAAGGCGCGCTTCCTCGCCGCCGGTCCGCTACCGCAGCTGGCCGTCCTGAGTGCGCCTCAGGCCCGCTTCATCGCCTTGCAAGGCCCCGCCACACCGGCATTGTACGAAAGCCTGACCGCGCGCGATATCATCACCGACCTGCGCGGCAATGTGCTCCGGATCGGGTTCGGCCTCTATCAGGACGAAGCTGACGTCGACTCATTGCTCACAGCGCTGCGAGCCTAACCCCGCCCGCGATAACTCGCCACGCCCTGATCCGGCACCCACAGCCCTTCGGGCGCAGCGCCGCTTTGCCAGAACACGTCGATCGGGATCCCGCCACGCGGATACCAATAGCCGCCAATCCGCAGCCAACGCGGCTGCATTTCAGCAAACAGCCGCTGGCCGATGCCAACGGTGACATCCTCGTGGAAACCCGCATGGTTGCGGAAGCTGCCGAGGAACAGCTTAAGGCTCTTCGACTCGACGATCGTTTCACCGGGCGCATAGTCGATCACCAGATGCGCGAAATCAGGCTGGCCGGTTACAGGGCACAGCGAGGTGAATTCGGGCGCAGCAAAGCGGACCAGGTACAGCGTACCGGCACGCGGGTTGGGGACATAGTCCAGAACCGCTACCTCGGGCGATGCCGGAAGCGCGCTGGTCTGGCCAAGATGCAGCGGGGCAAGTGTGTCTGACATGTCACGCGCCATGCCTCTATCGCGCCCCAAGCACAAGTCGGCGGTTGGAATGCACGGGTTCACTTCCTATTCAGTGCCAAGGGCGCTAGCGCCTCGGGACGCGCTGAACATGGACAAGGCAATGCACAATGTAGGGGGGGTCCGGACCACCAGAGGCGCGCTTGCGCTGATCCTGGTGCTCGTCCCCGGTACCCTGCAGGCCCAATCGGCCGGCGACTGGCGCTTGCCCGGTGCCACGGTCCGTCCCGCTCCCCCTGGATCGCAAGGCCCGGTTGACCGCGACAATCCTGTTGTTACCACTGCCGTTCCGCGTCCGTCGCAGTCTGCGAACCCCGGCCCGGCCCCGAGTCCGAGCCAAAGCGCCAGTCAGCCTGCACCGTCGTCAAGCGCCGCACCCAGCCCGGCGGCTCCCCGCACCGCGCCACCGCGCTCCGCTGCCCCGACCCCACGGCAGACCGGCAGCGCCGCCAGCCCGGCTGCGGTGTCAACGCCTGTCGCTGACACCGGTTCGGCGATACCGACTGGCGCGGCCAGCGATTTTCCGGCCTTGCCGACTACCATTCCAAGCACTCCTGCCGCGACTCCTGCTGCGACAGAGGCGGTCGCCGCTGGCTGGTATTGGCCGTGGATCGCCGGTGCCGCCGCACTTCTCGCACTGATCTTCGCCGGACTATGGTGGCGCCGCCGCAAGGAACCGGCGGCGGCGCAGATCACTTTTGAACGCCCGGTCGTGGCAACTCCGCCCAGCGCACCAATTGCGGAACCGGCACCCATGCCCGTGCCGCTGCCCGAACCCGCACTGCCAGCCGCTGTGTCAAACGGCCTGGCCGTTACCCTTGAAGCCCGCCGGATGAGCGCTTCATTGATGGCGACCACGCTGTCCTATGCGCTCACACTCACCAACAACGGCAACCAGCCTTTGTCTGCGCTGGCAGTTGAGGGCGACATGGTTTCGGCCCATGCCTCGCTCCCGCCCGAACAACAGATCGCCAATGACGGCCATCGACTGGAACCGCGCCATACGCTGATCAATTTGGCGCCCGGAGAAAGTGCCGAGTTCACCGGAGACTTTCGCTTGCCGCTGAATGCGGTGACCCCGATTCGCGCTGGTGACGCTGCCTATTTCGTGCCGCTGGCCCGACTGCGGGTCCAGGCCAGCACTGCTACCGGCGAATCGCTGATCCATGCGCAAACCTATGTTGTGGGCGAGCTTCCCGAGGCTCCGGGCGCGGGGCTCAAGCCGTTCCGGCTCGATCTTGGGCCACGGACCTACTCTAAATTGGGCCAGCGGGCGGTCAATTGAGCATTTCCCCCCTCGACGCGACGCGCGGGCGGGTCTAGTCTTCTTCGCAATTGCAGCGAAAACAGGGGCGCTGCAATGGCCGTGGAGGACGGCCCTCAGGAGGAAGTAATAATCATGGAAAGTCTGGTCTCGACCGAGTGGCTCGCCAACGAAATGGGGGCGAGCGATCTGAGGATCGTCGATTGCACCAAGCATCTGCCCGGTACCGGGCGGGACCCGCAGGCTGAATATGAAGCCGGGCACATTCCGGGTGCCGTATTCATGGACCTGGGCGACCTGGTCGATAGCAATGCCCCGGTCGAAAACACCCTGCCCCCGGCAGAGAAGTTCGCCAGCCGGATGCAGTCGCTCGGCCTCGGCGATGGAAGCCGGATCGTGCTCTATGATGACAGCCCGGTGAAAACCTCGGCTCGTGCCTGGTTCATGCTCAAGATGTTCGGCGCGCACGATGTGGCAATCCTCGATGGCGGTCTTGCCAAGTGGAAGGCCGAAGGCCGCCCGCTGACCCAGGGCAAGGAAACGTTGCGCCACCGCCATTTCACCGTCTGGCAGGATGACAAGAACGTGCGGACCAAGGCCCACGTCCTTGCCAATCTCCATTCAAAAGACGAACAGGTGGTCGATGCTCGCGGCGCCAAGCGCTGGTCGGGCGAGGAAGCCGATCCGCGTCCCAACATTGCCAGTGGTCACATCCCGGGATCGCTCAACGTGCCCTTTACCGAAGTCTACAACGCCGACGGCACCTTCAAGGACAAGGCCGGTTTGCGCGCCACCTTCGAAGCCGCCGGTGTCGATCTGGCCAAGCCGGTGATCACTTCCTGCGGCAGCGGCGTGACCGCCTGCGTGCTGATTTTCGCGATGCACATGGCCGGCAAGGACGACGTCGCGCTGTATGATGGCAGCTGGACCGAATGGGGCAATGATCCCGACACCCCCAAGGCGGTGAAGCCGGCCTGAGCCGATGGCTGGTGGGGCAGACGATGAGCATCTGGGTCCCGCCACGCGGCTGGTCGGCGCCGGGCGCCGCGCGGAATGGACCGGGCCGGCGGTAAACCCGCCGGTCTGGCGCGCCAGCACACACCTCTATGAAAACAGCGCCGCGCAGCAAGCCGGGCTGAAGGTCAACGCCGACGGCCATTTCCACTATGGCGCACGCGGCGGGCCGACCCAATGGGCGCTGGCCGATGCGCTGACTGCGCTTGAGCCGGGCGCGGCCGGGACCATGCTTTACCCCACCGGTCTGGCAGCGCCAGTGATGGCGCTGCTCAGCGTGCTCAAGGCCGGGGACGAACTGCTGGTTTCCGACAACTCGTACGATCCCAGCCGCACCTTTGCCCACCAGGCATTACGCGATTACGGGATAGCCGTGCGGTTCTTTGACCCCGGCGATGTTGCAGGTTTCGCTGCGATGATCGCAGACAACAGCCGTGCGGTGCTGCTTGAGAGCCCCGGCAGCGTCTCGATGGAAGTATGCGATGTACCCGCCTTGGCCGCGGCGGCCAAGGCGCGGGGGCTGGCGGTGCTGCTCGACAACACCTGGGCCGGGCCGACCGGCTTTCAGTCGCTGCGGCACGGGGTCGATCTGTCGATCCTGGCTGTGACCAAGCATGTCGGCGGGCATTCGGACCTGATGCTGGGCAGCGTCACCGCCAATGCGGAGTATTATCCGCGCCTGCGCCGGCGCTCGCTGATGCTGGGGCAGCAAGCCTCGCCAGACGATTGCGCCCTGGCGCTGCGCGGACTGCGCACGATGGGCGTGCGGCTTGAGCGGTCAAGCGCCACGGCTCTGACGATCGCCGAGTGGCTGCAAAGCCGCAGCGAAGTGGCGGCGGTGCTGTTCCCGATGCTACCGGGCGCTCCGGGTCATGAACTGTGGAAGCGAGATTTTACTGGCGGTTGCGGGCTGATGACTATCATCCTGGCGGGCAGGGACACGCAAGCTCGCGACCGGCTGGTCGATGCGCTCCGCCTGTTCGGGATCGGCTATAGCTGGGGCGGTTTTGAAAGCCTAGCCCTCGGCAGTCACCCTGAACGCGACCGTGACGTGATGCCCTGGCCGCCGCGCGGGATCGCGCCGGAAAACCGCCACGCCGTGCGGCTGTGGATCGGCCTGGAAGATCCCGCCGATCTGATCGCCGATCTGGAACGAGGTCTGGTCGCCTGGGCGCAAAGCTGATCTTGTCGGCGCGCAAGGCAATCTGACTGGCATCGGCGCGCCTCCGTGCCCATTGTGGCAGGATGAGCATTCCTTCTTCGCATTCCGGCAAAGTCTGGTTGGTCGGTGCCGGCCCCGGCGATCCCGACCTCCTCACGCTGCGCGCCGCAAGGCTGGTGATGCAAGCCAGCCTGATTGTCCACGATGGACTGGTCGATCCGGCGATCCTGGCGCTGGCAAAGCCCGGTACCCGGCTGATCTCTGTCGCCAAGAGCCGCTCGCGCCACACGCTGCAGCAGGACGGGATCAACGCACTGCTGGTCCGTGAGGCGCTGGCCGGCACTGAAGTCGTGCGACTGAAAGGCGGCGACCCCTTTATCTTCGGACGCGGCGGCGAAGAGGCAGAGGCTTGCCGCGCGGCCGGAGTGCCGGTTGAAGTCGTCCCCGGAATCAGCGCAGCAATCGGCGCGGCGGCCATCGCGCAAATGCCGCTGACTCACCGCAATCACGCCTCGATCGTCAGCTTCGTCGCCGGGCAGTGCAAGGGCTTGTCCGAACAGGACTGGTCGGGCCTAGCGGGCAAAGGCCGCACGCTGGTGATCTACATGGGTCTTGCCACCAGCGAAGCGATTGCCGAAAAGCTGATCGCCGATGGCCTGGCCCCCGAAATCCCGGTGGCTGTGATCGAAAACGCCACCCGCCCCGAAATGCGCGTGCTGCGCAGCCCCCTCGCTGGCCTGCCCGCGTTGGTCAAGGCGCACAAGGTCAAGAGCCCGGCGGTGATCGTGATCGGTGAAGTCGCGGGCGAACCTGAAACCGAAGAATTGCGCGTGCTCGCGCTGGAGGCACTTTCGTGAAGATCCTGACCGGAAACGATTTGAAAAGCGGTGCCGTCACCTGGTGGGACGGGGTGCAATGGTCGCTGCATGTCGAGAACGCGGTCGATGTCGGCGATCATGCCGATACGATCCTGGCCCGCGAACAGGCCGCGCGCCGCGTCAATGCGGCCTATGCGATTGAGGCGGTCAAGGATGAAAGTGGCGTGCGCCCTGCGCATATCAAGGACCGCATTCGCGCGCTTGGCCCCACCGTGCGCCCCGACCTGACTTTGAAGCCGGCCGATCCCGAAGCCGGCAATTGGGTGATATAGAGGCTGTCCTGATGAGTAGAAAACACCCTGATTGCGCTGTAGGGCTGCGTGGCAAGGCGCGGCGTGCGGCAGGGGCTGGTAGCCCCTGCAAACGGAGCAACGCAGTCCACGCAGCCCTACAGCGCAACCCCGCAGGGGCGGGCCGATTTTGCTCTGTGGGAGCGTTGCTCGTCGATCACGATGCTATGGCATCGCTCACTCCTTACGCCTCCCCACAAATCAAAATCGGCTCCGTCAGGATGCTTTCTACTCGTCAGGACAGCCTCTAATGTACAAGTACGACCAATACGACCAGGCGATGGTCGATGCCCGTGTCGAGGAATTCCGCGACCAGGTGCGCCGCCGCCTTGAAGGCCACATTACCGAGGACCAGTTCAAGCCGCTGCGGCTGATGAACGGGCTTTACCTTCAGCTCCACGCCTACATGCTGCGCGTCGCGGTGCCCTATGGCACGCTTTCCAGCGCGCAGATGCGGATGCTGGGGGACATCGCCGACAAGTATGACCGTGGCTATGGTCACTTCACCACCCGCCAGAACATCCAGTACAACTGGATCAAGCTGGAAGACGCGCCCGATATTCTGGCCGACCTCGCCAAGGTTGAGATGCATGCGATCCAGACCAGCGGCAACTGTATCCGCAACACCACCAGCGACCAGTATGCCGGGGCCGCCGCCGATGAAGTGGTCGATCCGCGCCCCTATGCCGAGCTGATCCGCCAGTGGAGCACCTTCCACCCAGAATTCAGCTTCCTGCCGCGCAAGTTCAAGATGGCCGTGATCGCCAGCGATATCGACCGCGCGGCGATGAAGCTGCACGATATCGGCATCCAGATCGTGCGCAACGACGCGGGCGAGTTGGGCGCGGCGTTTTATGTTGGCGGGGGCATGGGCCGCACGCCAATGATCGCGCCGTGCATCAATCCCTTCGTGCCGCTCGATCAGATGATCACCTATTCGGAGGCCTGCCTACGCGTCTACAACCGCCACGGCCGCCGCGACAACAAGTACAAGGCGCGGATCAAGATCCTGGTCCACGAGCTGGGCAAGGACGAATACACCCGCCAGGTCGAGGCCGAATTTGCCCACCTCCTGACCCAGAATATCGAACCCCCACTGGCCGAACTTGAACGGATCAAGGCGCAATTCGCCGATCCTCCGTTCGAGGTCGGGATCGCTGACCTCGTGGACCGCAGCGATCCCGACTTCGCGCTGTGGGTGGACAACAACTGCCTGCCGCACAAGCAAAGCGGCTACATCGCCGCGACGATCAGCCTCAAGCCGATTGGCGGCATCCCTGGCGACGCCACCGGCGAGCAGATCCGCGTGATGGCCGACCTGGCGCGCGACTATTCGTTTGACGAATGCCGCGTTACCCACGCCCAGAACATCGTCCTGCCGCATGTCCGCAAGGACCAGCTTTATGCCCTGTGGCAGCAGCTCGATGCAGCGGGCCTGGGCACGCCCAACCTAGACCTGGTCGGCGATATCATCGCCTGCCCGGGGCTCGACTATTGCAGCCTGGCCAATGCCCGCTCGATCCCGGTGGCGCAGAAGATTGGCCAGCGGCTGGCGGCGAAGCAGCAGGAAATCGGCGAGCTGAAGCTCAAGATCTCGGGCTGCATCAATGCCTGCGGGCACCACCATGCTGGCCACATCGGCATCCTCGGCGTCGACAAGAAGGGCACCGAAAACTACCAGCTGCTGCTCGGCGGCTGCGAAGGTGCGGATACGTCGCTGGGCCAGATCACTGGCCCCGGTTTCGACGAGGACGGCATCGTCGACGCGGTCGAAAAGGCCACCCAGTTCTACCTCGCCCAGCGCGGCGAGGGCGAACGCTTCCTCGATACCTACCGCCGCATCGGCATGCCCGCATTCAAGGAGGCGATCTATGGCTGAAGTGCAGTACCGCTTTCGCGATGACGAGCCAGTCGCCGATCCCGGCGTCACGGTCGATGCCTTCGGCGAGCAATCGAACGCCAGCGCGGTCCGGCTCGAACCCGGTGACGAGGCGCGCGACCTGATCCCGCATCTCGAACGGATCCGCCTGGTCGAAGTCAACTTCCCGGTGTTCGGCGATGGCCGGGGCTATTCCTCGGCGCGGATCCTGCGTGAGGCGGGTTACACCGGCGAACTGCGCGCGGTGGGTGAAGTGCTGGTCGATCAGATCGCCTTCATGCGCCGCTGCGGGTTCGATGCCCTTGCGCCCGACGTCCCACTCGACCCGCAAGACGCCGACAATGCCTTTGGCCGCTACGCCGAAGTCTACCAGCCGACCACCGATGGCCGCGTGCCGATCTGGGCGAAACGGCATGGCTGAACCGGCGCGGCGCATCGACGTGCTCGACACTGGTCCGCGGTTCACCGCGGCCCAGGTCGACGCGCTCAATGCCCGTTTTGCCGATGTGCCGACCATTGTCATGCTGCGCGCCGTATTGCGCGAAGGGCTGGCCGGCGATGTCGCCGCCGTTTCCAGCTTCGGCGCGGAAAGTGCGGTGCTGCTGCACCTGATCGCCACGATCGACCGTTCGGTGCCGGTGCTGTTCCTCGATACCGGCAAGCACTTCCCCGAAACGCTGGCCTACCGCGACGAAGTGATGGGGCGCCTGGGCATGACCAACCTGGTCAACCTGACCCCGAACTCAGAAGCATTGGCCGCGCGTGACGGCACCGGGCTGCGCTGGTCCTACGATCCCGACGGCTGCTGCGAGATCCGCAAGGTCCTGCCGCTGGCCGCCGCGCTCAATCATTTCGACGCGAGCTTCACCGGCCGCAAAGGCTTCCAGAGCAAGACCCGCGCGGGCCTGCCGACCTTCGAGCTCGACCAGACCGATCTGCGCGGACGCCTCAAGATCAATCCTTTGGCCACCTGGACCAGCGGCCAGATCCGCGCCTATTTCGAAGCAACCGGCCTGCCCGCGCATCCACTGGTGGCACAAGGCTATCCCTCGATCGGCTGCTCGCCCTGCACCAGCAAGGTCGCGCCGGGTGAAGACCCGCGCTCTGGCCGCTGGAAGGGCTGGGAAAAGACCGAATGCGGCATCCACGTCGATGGCGCGGCTGAGGACCTGCCGCCGGGTTACGACCCCGCCTTCTGATTCCCTTTGCAATTCCCCTCCTTTTCAGGTCACCTCCCATCGGGTCGCTTGACGTTACGGAATAGCGGGGGTGCCGATGTACGCGCTTGAACTGATCCAGTCCTATTGCCCGGCGCAAGATGACGAGGCCCTGCACGAAACCACCGTCGGCTCTGTGCTGCGCGAAGCGGCGGCAAAGAGCCCCGATGCGCCCGCACTGCACGAGGTTGACGGTGACGGACAGCTCGCCCGGCACTGGACCTATGCGGAATTGCTGGCCGATAGCGAACGGCTCGCCCACGCGCTGCTGACCCGCTACCGGCCCGGCGAACGGATCGCGGTCTGGGCACCCAATGTGCCCGAATGGGTGATCGTCGAATTCGCGCTGGGCCTCGCTGGGCTGACGCTGGTAACCGTCAATCCAGGTTACCAGCCGCGCGAACTTAGGTATGTGCTCGAACAATCCCGCGCGGTCGGGCTGTTCCTGATCGAGGAGTTTCGCGGCAATCCGATGGCCCGGATCGCGGCCGAGGTGACCGCCAATATCCCGGCGATCCGCGAAGTTGTCGATCTGGACGATCACGCCGCGCTGTTCCGCGAAGCGGGGCCGCTCGGTCCGCTTCCGCAGGTCAGGCCCCGGAATGAAGTGCAGATCCAATACACCAGCGGCACCACCGGCTTTCCCAAGGGCGTGGTGCTGCACCACCTGGGAATCACCAACAATGCCCGCCACGGCTTTGCCCGGATGGGGATGCCTGAAGGATCGACAACGCTGGTGATCATGCCGCTGTTTCATACCGGCGGCTGCGGAATGGCGATCCTGGGCGGCGTGCAGTCCGGGTGCCGGATGCTGCTGATGCGCCAGTTCAATCCGCAAAAGGCCAATGCCCTGATCGAGACCGAAGGCGTGATCGGGATGATGGGCGTGCCGACCATGCTGATCGCCATGCTGGAGGCAGACGCCGCCCAGCCGCGCGATTTCAGCAGCGTCAAGATGGCCGGATCGGGTGGTTCGATGGTCCCGCCTGAACTGATCCGGCGGGTGATGGAGCGGCTGGGCTGCAAGTTCTACACGGTTTACGGCCAGACCGAGACTTCGCCGCTGCTCACGCAAACCCGGCCGGAAGACAGCTTTGATGACCAGTGCCACACGGTCGGCCAGGCCATGCCGCAGACCGAACTGTCGATCCGCGATCCGGCGACCAATGAAGTGGTCCCGGTGGATACAGTCGGCGAGATTTGCGCCCGCGCCTATAGCCTGATGCTGGGCTACAACGACGATCCCGAAGCCACCTCCAAGACCATCGACGCCGAAGGCTGGCTCCACACCGGCGACCTTGGCACGATGGACAGCCGCGGGTTCGTGCGCATCACCGGGCGGGTCAAGGAGATGATCATTCGCGGCGGCGAGAACCTGTTCCCGGCCGAGATTGAGAACGTGCTGCTGGAAAACCCCGATGTCGCCGAAGTCGCCGTGGTTGGCGTTCCCGACGCCAAGTTCGGCGAGGAAGTGGCGGCCTTTGTCCGCCTTGCTGAGGGCGCAGTGCTCGATCCGGGCGCGCTGATCGCCCACTGCCGCGCCAATATCGCCGCGCAGAAGACGCCCAGGCACTGGATTGAGGTCAGCGAATGGCCGCTGACCGGCTCTGGCAAGATCCAGAAATTCGCCCTGCGCGATCAGTGGATTGCCGACACTTCCGGGGGATAGGGTTGCTGCTCAGCCCAGCAAGTCGTCAAAGAACAGGCTGACCAGCGCGGCCTGGCTCGATACCCCGGCCTTGGCATAGATGCTGGAAAGCTGCGCGCGCACCGTACCTTGCGCCGCGCTGCGCAATCGGGCGATCTCGCCCGCATCGCAGCCTTTGAGCGCAAACAGCGCGACCTCAGCCTCGGCCGGGGTCAGTTCCCATTCGCCAAAGCGCGTTGCGACATGTTCGGCCAGGGCACCGCGTGCGACCTGCAACGCCGCCTCGCGGCGCCGGGCCTCGGCCAGCAGCATGCGGGTGTGGCGCAGGCCCAGGATCACGCCGGCCAGCAGGGCAAAGGCGATCAGCGCCTCGATCGCGATGTGCAGGTTGATGCCTTCCTCGCTGACATCGCCCAGCGCATCGGCCACGAAAAACATCGCCGCGACCGCCTGGACCACGACAATGGCCGCGACCAGCCTTACTTGCCGGTCGCGGCCTTTCGTCAATGTCGCTGCCGTATCGGCCATATGTGTCTAGTCCCGTTTGCCTCCCGGCAGCATGGCCCGCGCGATCTGCGGTCCGCTGCGCCGTGTTTCGAACACTACACCCATCAGGTGCAGGGCAATAAGGACATAGAGCAAATTGACCGCAATTTCGTGGATTTCACCCAGCAGGCCTTCTTCTTCCTCGCCCTCGCCGCCTTCCTCGCCCTCGCCGCCTTCCTCGCGCTCCTCGGCTTCGGCGGTGGCCTGCTCGCCATGCTCACCGCGCATCGCCCAGGGATCGGCCGGCGGCGGGCCGGACATGGCCACGCCAGTGCCGATCACAACCAGTAGAGTACCCCAGATCGCATAGACCATCAGCGCGCCCAGCGGGTTGTGCGAGGCATGATGGGTCACTTCGCCGCGGCGGATTTCGCCGAGGTGATGGCTGGCCCGCGCAAGACTGGGGGGGAACGCCGCAAAGCGCGCCTCGCGCGGGCCGACCAGACCCCATAGCAAGCGCAGGGCAAGCAGTGCGGCCAGGCCATAACCGATCCAGATATGCCAGCCGGAACCTTCTTCTGTGACCAGCGCATTGCCGACTACTGCGGCGACAATGCCCCAGTGGGTCAGCTTGACGATCGGGTCCCAACGCTTGGCTGCCATGTTAAGTTCCTTCGGCTTGGTGTGCCGGCGATCTGGCGCGAATGGGTCGTGAAGGGAAGCGGACAGGCGCTTATAGGCGCGCACCTAAGCAGCTGCTTAGAGCCACTTGTTCTCGCTGTACCATTGCGCGGTGGCTTTCAGCCCCTCGCGGGTCGGGATCAGCGGGCGCCACAGCCCGGCCGGCGGGCGCTGGCCGTGGCTGACCACCCAGTCGGGATGCGCCATATAGCCCACGCGGTCATCGGTCAGCCGGGCTTTTGTCCCGCGCACCGTGCGGTCGAGGCGGGCCGCGCGTTCCAGGCTCTTGCGGCTGAGGTGCACCACCCAGGGCCGCCGTCCCATCGCCCAGCCGACCGCGCGGGCCAGTTCGTAGTGGCTCCAGCCATCCTTGCGGCCATCGTCGGGCTCGAAGCTTTCGAACGACACGCCCTCGCCGCCGGGCACCAGTGCCAGCAGCAGCCGGGCGAGATCGTCGACATGAATGATCGAGGCGCGGCCTTCCTTGGGTGGGACCGGCATCAGCCCCCAGCGGGCGAGCCGGAACATCTCGAAATAGTCGACATCGCGGGGGCCATAGATCCCCGGCGGGCGAACGATCGTCCAGTCGAGCCCGCTGGCGCGCACCAGCTTTTCGGCGCGGGCCTTGCTGGCGCCATAGGCCGAAAGCTCCGGCTCGCGGGCCGAGAGCGAGGAGACGTGGATCAGGCGCGAGACGCCCTCGGCCCGCGCAGCCTCGATCACGTTGAGGGTGCCCGTAACGTTGCCGCGCTCAAACTCGGCAGCATCGTTGACTACCCCGGCGACGTGGATCACCGTTTCGGCTCCGCGGACCAGGGCGCGCAGCGCATCACCCGCGTCAAGATCGCCGCGAATCCATTCAACCCCTTCGCGCGGGTCCTGCGGCCGCCGCGCCAGTGCGCGCACCGAAAGTTCCTGATCGGCCGCACAGTCGAGCAGGGCCTGACCTACGAAACCGGTCGCACCGGTCAGGGCAATTGTCACAGCACTACCATCTGGTCGCGGTGAACCACGGCCGAGCGCGGTGCATATCCCAGGATCGCGGCGTGATCGGCCGATTGCCGCCCCATCAGGCGGGCACATTCCAGCGCGTCGTATTCGGCCAGGCCGTGGGCCAACACGCTCCCATTCTCGCCCTGTACCGCCACGGCATCACCGCGCCTGAACTCGCCTTCAACCTGCACCACTCCGGCAGCGAGCAGGCTGGAACCCTTGCCCAGCGCGCGCGCCGCTCCGGCATCAATCACCAGCGCTCCTTTCAGCCGCAGGCGCCCGCCAAGCCAGGCCTTGCGCCCTACATCCTTGCGGCGCGGCACGAACAGCGTGCCTATGCCCTGCGCGGTCACGCGTGCAATTGGCGCGTCGTGCAGGCCGGATGCGATGGCCAGCGCAATGCCCGCCCGTTCGGCGATTTCGGCGGCCTGAAGCTTGCTGGTCATCCCGCCCGAGCCCATGCCGGAAGAACTGCCGCCGTTAGCCATTGCATGGATTTCCGCAGTGACGCCGCGCACTTCGGGCAACAGTGCCGCACCGGGTTCGGCCGGATTGCGATCATAGAGCCCGTCGACATCGCTGAGCAGCAGCACCGCATTGGCCTGCGCTGCCTGCGCCACACGCGCAGCCAGCCGGTCATTGTCGCCAAAGCGGATCTCCTGCGTGGCAACAGAGTCATTCTCATTGATAACCGGGACCGCCCCGGCATCAAGCAAGCGGGTAAGCGTGGCAGTGGCATTCAAGTACCGGCGGCGATCCTCGAGATCTTCCAGCGTCAGCAGCAGCTGCGCGGCGGTGATCCCGTGCGCACTCAACAGGTCGGCCCACAGCCCGGACAATGCAATTTGGCCGACCGCAGCGGCGGCCTGTGCATCGGCCAGGCTGCCACGCCCACCCTTGTCCAGCCCCAGCTTGCTCGCCCCCAGCGCAATCGCGCCCGACGAGACCACGATCACTTCCTGCCCGCGCGCCTTGGCCGCAGCGATTTCAGACACCAGCCCTTCCAGCCAATCGCGCCGAATCCCTTCCTTTCCGACCAGCAGCGACGAACCAACCTTGACCACCAGCCGGGGGCAGGCGGCCTTGTCAGCCAGGTCGGAAAGGCGGGCGATGGTCATGTGTTGGCGATTACGGATTTGGCGCGGGGATGCAACTCCCGTCATCCCCGCGAAGGCGGGGATAGGTGGCAGCCAGCTCCGATTTTGGTGGCCAGCGGTCCCTGTTCAAGCCCGGGACGACGTCAAACCGGCGACCAAGGCCGGTCGTCGCCTTCTTCCTGTTCGCCCGCGGGCCGTTCCGTGCCCGTTGCTGCCGGAAGATACTGAATCACCGCGTCAAGCAGGGCGTCCATGCCCTTTCCGGTTGCGCCAGAGATTGGGTAGATTTTCTTGGCGCCGGCGGCCTTCAATTCCTTGATAAACATGTCGACCAGCTCGCGGTCGACCGTGTCGACCTTGTTGAGCGCAATCAGACGCGGCTTTTCGTCGAGCCCGCCACCATAGGCCGCCAGTTCGTCCTCGATGATCTCCAGCGCCTCGGCCGGATCGGTGCCGTTGATGTCGATCAGGTGGATCAGCACGCGGCAGCGTTCGATATGGCCCAGGAACCGGTCACCAATTCCCGCACCTTCAGCCGCACCTTCGATCAGGCCGGGAAT
>CAZOSI010000016.1:0-27267 GCA_964582485.1 uncultured Novosphingobium sp. | reverse complement strand
TTGGTATCGAGGAAACTGCGCGGATAGATCTGATAGATCGCTGCACCGCGCCACCACGGCGTGGTGTCAGCATCAGGAGCGGCAGAAATGTTAGACATGCGGTTCATGGCTGGAACGGGCATTGTGTTACTTTGCAGCGCAAACGGCGAAGCCGAAAGCAGGTAGGGTTATCGAGAGCGAGCCGGGCGCTTCGGCCTTGAGCGCGCACTGACCGGCCAAAGGGGTGAAGGCAAGACTGGCGGGCTCCACTGCAATCCTATTCGTGATTGGTTGGCCAGACGTGTTGAACGCCAGCACCACCTCGCGTCCGGTCTTGGGATCGAAGCGCGAGATTGCCAGCAGTCCAGGCTTGTCGGAAAAAGCACGCACGGTCTGCAAGCCACCGGTCAGCGCAGGAGTGCTGCGCCGCACGGCGCTCAATTCCGCGATAAGGCGGTAAAGCGGATGGCGGGTGTCGAAATTTTCCTGCGCGGTAGTTGCATCGGTGCCGATCAGGTCGTTGTCGTTGTAAAGCGCGACCTTGCTGGCAAACATGTCCTCGCGCGCGAGCTGGTCATTGCCGTCGGAGACAAAGCCCTGCTCGTCACCCGAATAGATCGTCGGGACCCCGCGCAGGGTCAACATCATCGCGTGGCCAAGCATTACCCGGTTGAGCAGCTCGTCCTGTGAAATGCCGGGATTGAACTGCTTCACGAACATCGCATTGCGACCAAAATCATGATTGCCAAGGAATGTCGGCAGTTGCAGCGCGGCCCTGGCTCCGCCCCGATACAGCACATCGTCTTCGAACAGGCGGGCCAGCACATTGGTTCCGATCTTGCCCGAAGTGGCCTGCACCACTGCCGAGGCGAAAGCCATGTCGAGCACGGAAGGCAGCTGGGCGGTATGGGTCCACTGCGCCAGCAGCGCCGGATCGACATCCTGCGTCGCGACTTCACCGAAGATGTGGAAATTCGGAATGCCGCGGGTCCTGGCCCGGGATTGCATCGCGGGCACGAAGGCGCGCCAGAGTTCCGGATTGACGTGCTTGGCGGTATCGATCCGGAATCCGTCAATCCCGAACCGGTCGATCCAGCTGCCGAAGATTTCGATCATCCCGGAAACGACCCGGGGATGCTCGGTCGCCAGATCGTCGAGCCCCGAGAAGTCGCCATAGAGCGCGCCCTCACCCACCCAGTTCGAATTGCCACGGTTGTGATAGTAGATCGGGTTGTTGAGCCAGGCTGGCTTCTTGACGTTCTCTTCGCCCTTGGGGACGAAGGGTGTGTAGGCGAAGGAAGGGTCGGTCAGTTTGGCCCAGTTGGATGCGCCCGCAACGTGATCCCCGGCAAAACCCGGATTGATCGCCGCGCCATTGACCCCACCGCGCCGGGAGAACGGAAAGTCAGCCTTGCTGCGATAGGCGTAGTCGCCGCCTTCACGGTATTGGATCACATCGGCGGTGTGGTTGACGATGATGTCCATATAGACCTTGATCCCGCGGGCATGCGCGGCATCGACAAAGGCCTTGAATTCCGCCTCGGTTCCGAAATGCGGGTCGATCGTGGTGAAGTCGGTCACCCAATAGCCGTGGTAACCGGCGCTCTCGTCGCCCTTCGGTCCCTGCACCGGCTTGTTCTTGAACACCGGGGCAAACCAGATCGCGGTGATCCCCAGGCCCTGGATGTAGTCAAGCCGGCGAGTCAGCCCCTTGAGGTCGCCGCCGTGGTAGAACCCCTTGGCGGTCGGATCATAGCCGGTGACCAGCCGGTCGCCCGTCAGCCCGCCGCGATCGTTTGCGGGATCGCCGTTGTCAAAGCGGTCAGGCAGGACAAAGTAGATAACTTCCTGCTCGGGTGTGCGGGCGCGGAAATCGGCCTTCGTCTGCGCGGCCGTTCCGACCGGCATGGCGATTGCGGCCAGAAGCAAGGCAAGGCGTTTCATGTCAACTCCTGGGCATCGGCAAGGGCGGAAGGTGCGGCGCAGGTGTGGGCGATAAATTCGCCGTGGCTGGGCAGCCGCGAAACCGGCGCAGAAACGATGGTGCGGATATCGGCAAGGAAACCGGCCAGCTCTTCGCGGGTCAGCACGTCGGCCAGCGGGTGATAGGTTTCGGGCAGGATGTTCTGGCCGATCAGAACCTGGAACCAGCCCACTTCGGCGAACAGTTCCTCTTGCTCGCGGAATACCCGGCCGGTCGCCTTGAACAGGTCGATCTTGCCGCGCAGGCTGTCGGGCAATTCCATCTCGCGCAGGTAGCACCAGAACGGCTCGTCGCGCTGGTTGGCGTTGTAGTGCAGGATGATGAAATCGCGGATCCGCTCGTAATCGTAGGCAATCCGGCGGTTGTAGGTATCGATGTTGACCTGGCCAAAGCCACGATCGGGGAAATGCGAAATCAACCGGGCAATGCCGTTCTGGACGAGATGAATGCTGGTCGATTCAAGCGGCTCGATAAAGCCCGAGGCAAGACCCAGCGCGATCACGTTGCGGTTCCATGCCTTTTCGCGCATTCCGGTGGTAAAGCGGATCGTGCGCGGATCGGCCAGCGGCTTGCCTTCGACATTGGCCAGCAGGATCCGGGTCGCCTCATCCTCGTCCATATAGGCGCTGGAAAAGACATGGCCGTTACCGGTTCGATGCTGTAACGGAATGCGCCATTGCCACCCGGCCTGATGAGCAATCGACTGGGTATAGGGTCGCGGCGGACCGACATTGGCGGTAGGCACTGCAATCGCGCGGTCGCACGGCAACCAATGGGTCCAGTCGACATAGCCGGTACCCAGCGTCTGTTCGGTCAACAGCCCGCGAAAGCCGGAGCAATCGATGAACAGTTCGCCCGCGATCTCGTCACCGTTTTCCAGGGTGAGCGATTGGACAAACCCACTTTCGCCATCCTGGTTGACCTTGACGATCTTGCCTTCGGTACGGACCACGCCGTTGGCTTCGGCCAGCCCGCGCAGGAACCGGGCATAAAGCGAGGCATCAAAGTGGAAGGCGTAAGCGATCCCTTCGAGCTCTGAATTGGGGATGCGCGGCATCCGGGCAAACTTGCCGGCCCTGGCAACGTTCTCGTTGAAGGAATATTTTCCCAGCGGTTCGGCTACGCCTTCCTTGCGGCCGCGCAGCCAGTATTGCCAGAATTCGATCAGGTCGAGGCTCTGCCCGATCTGCCCGAATCCGTGCATATAGCTTTCGCCGATGCGTCCCCAGTTGAGGAATTCGATCCCCAGCTTGAAGCTGCCCTGGGTGGCTTTCAGGAACTGGTCTTCATCAATCCCGATCAGGCCATTGAACAGACGGATCGCCGGGATCGTGGCTTCGCCGACCCCAACAGTGCCGATCTGCTCACTTTCGATCAGGCGAATGCGCAGCTGTTCGCCCATCGTGGCAGACAGCGCCGCTGCGGCCATCCAGCCTGCGGTCCCGCCGCCAACAATCACGACATCGCGAATGCGGTTATCGCTCACAACCCCACGCTCCTATGCCGACCTCGCAGGCACCATGCACCGCGCGTATTGCAAAGCAAGTGCGGGCCCGGCGCGAACCGGGCCCGCATGAGGCATCAGAACTTGTAGGTAATGCCCGCCATGAAGTTGCGACCATAGTTCTGGTAGTCTCGAACCTGACGGATATCGCCATTGTAGTAGGTGATGAACGGCTCGTTGGTGAGGTTGCTGCCCTGGATAAGGACCCCCAGCCCTTCAAGCGCGCCGCTCTGGAAGGTGTAGCCGATCTGGGCGTCGACCACGAATTCCGACCGCGCCGAGATCAAATCGCGGCGGAGGCTGAGACCCGAAACTTCCGCAAGGAAGCTTGACCGGTAACGACCCGATGCACGGACCTGGAAGCCGTTCTTTTCGAAGTAGACGGTGCCATTGACCACCCAGCGCGACAGCCCCGGCATGGCGATCGGGTTGACCCCGCCCTCATAGACTTCGCTCTTGGTGTAGGATCCGCTGCCTAGCAGGCCGAAGCCGTCGAGCGCCGGGGACACCGCCGAGAACGGCAGCGAGAACGAACCTTCGAAGCCGTAAACCTTGCCGCCGTCGCCGTTGAGCCACTGCGACACGATCCCGCGGTTGAAGGTGGGCGTGACATTGCCCGGGGTGGCATAGCCGGTGAAATCGAACTCGGTGTTCTGGCGGTAGATCCAGTTGTCGAGGTGCTTGTAGAACGCCCCGACCGAGACATAGGCACCGCGTCCGAAGTACTTTTCAAGCGCCGCATCGACCGTGGTCGCCATCAGCGGACGCAGCCTGGCGTTGCCGACCGTTCCCGACCAGGGCGAATTGTTGATATTCGCGCCCGGAACATTGTTGGCCAGATTAAAGCCATAGCCGTTGCCCGGGTTAAGCTGGTCCATCCGGGGCCGAGCCAGCATGCGGGCCGCACCAAAGCGCAGGAAGGTGCTTTCCCCCACTTCCCACGACAGGTTCATGCTCGGCAGAACGTTGGTGTACTTTTCACCGTCGGTGATCGGAGCTGAAACGACGCCGCTGCCCGGATTGTAGGCGGCGAAGCCATCGGCAGACTGATCGGTGTGAACCACCTGAACGCCGACATTGCCCTTGACCGAGTCGCTCTTGAAGTTTGCCTGGAAGTAGCCGGTCAGGACCTTTTCATGCACTACATAGCTGTTGGTCAGGCGGCTGCGTTCCCACAGCGCCTCGTTGGTCAGGCGGTAGTTGCCATCGTTGTAATAGCGCCAGGAATCGAAGCTCACCATGCCCGGGATGCCGATGAAGTCGAGCGAGACCGGGTTGAACAAATAGTCAGCCGGAACCCGGGTATTGGCCGGATGGTTCTTGCTGGTCAGCACGAAACCTTCGTCGATCAGCTGCTTGCGGCGGCTCGAATAGTTAGCGCCGACTTCGATGTTGTCGATGAAGCCATCAAGCTGCTTGGTCGCCTGCAGCCGGATCGAGCTGAGCCGGTCCTTGATCCGCGGACGGTTGACGAATCCATCCTGGCAGTTCGGCAGGGTCCCACCGCAGCTGTTCCAGCCTTGCGGATCGGTGATCACGAACAGGCTGTCGTCAGCATAGTTGATAGTCGGGGTGAAGGTTGCGACACCGCCGGTGGAAGGCAAGGTGAAGCGCAGATTGTCGGTCGCGCCGACGCCGCCGCCACGACCGGTGCCGAGGTAGATTTCGAGGTTTTCTTCGGTCTTTTCGAGGCGCGAATGGCTCATGTCGAGCTCAATCTTGAGCGAGTCGCTCGCTTCGAACTCGGCGTTGAACCCGCCGGCAAGAATGTCCGAATCGCGGTGCACGACATCGTTGCGCATCACCGCTTCGACCCCGTTAAACTGGCCTGCGGTGACCAGGCTGTCCTCGAAGGTGAAGCCGGGCTGCAGTTGCGCAGCGGACCATGCCAGCGGAAGTTCGATCCCACGCAGGCGCTGGTCATCCTTGAACTTCGACCAGTAACCATCGAGAGTCAGGTGGACGCGGTCGCTCGGCTTGAGTTCGAGCACACCCATCAGGCCGTCCCGCTCAAGCTTGTTTGACTTAACGTAGGGCTTGGCCCCACCGATGATGAAGCCAGTGCGAGTTCCATCACTCGCTTGAGGATAGCCC
Organism: uncultured Novosphingobium sp.; assembly: GCA_964582485.1. GTDB lineage: Bacteria > Pseudomonadota > Alphaproteobacteria > Sphingomonadales > Sphingomonadaceae > Novosphingobium. Next base: position 21,706 of record CAZOSI010000016.1, on the reverse strand, counting down.
CAGGCATTCCAGCGCTGTTCTGCGGTCGGCGATTGCATGCGGGCATAGCCGATCGCCCAGCCTACGGTTTCATCGTCGTTCTGATCGACATAGAAGATGTTGGCGCGATAGCCCTTGTTCGAAATATCGGGGTTGAGCTTGCCCAGGTCGTTGAGTTCGCCGCGCACACCGATCGCGATCTGGCGCTTGCCATAGGCCAGCGGCCGGATTGTCTTCATGTCGATCGTGCCGCCCAGGGCCTGACCGATCAGCCCGGCATCAGGGGTCTTGTAGACCACGGCGCCGTTCAGCAGTTCGGACGGATACTGGTCAAGTTCCACGCCGCGGTTGTTGTTGGTGCTGACCTGTTCGCGGCCATTGAGCAGGGTGGTGGTGAAATCGGGAGCCAGCCCGCGGATCGAGACCACGTTGGCACGGCCATCAAGCCGCTGGGTGGCAAGGCCGGGCAGGCGCGAAAGCGATTCGGCGATCGACTGGTCGGGTAGCTTGCCGATATCTTCGGCGCTGACCACTTCGACGATCGACGAGCTTTCCTTTTTCTGGGCAACTGAGCTGTCAATCGCAGCGCGAACCCCGGTAACCAGGATTTCGTTGCCGGCTTCTTCTTCGGCGGGAGCAGCATCCTGCGCGGAGGCTGCCTGCGGCAGCGCGAAAGCGGAAATTGCGATAGCGAGGGCCGATACCCCACGGCCACCGATCTTGGTGCGAAGCGTCACGATGTCTCTCTCCCTTAACCGTGCCGGTGACTTGGGTCCCGGCGCGCAGACCCTTTGCAAGGAAAAGAGTCCAGTCCCCCTTGCTTGGATCACCCGAATAGGGCGCTGCAGGGGGCAGCAGGAAGATGGCATACGTATACCCATTTTATGCATAGGGATGCTGTGGCCCCGAAGACACGCCCGCAAAGGGCCGAAAACAACGGATTGCAGGGGCGCGCGCAAAGGCTTAGGCTGGCCCGACCGGGAGGAGAGGATGGGCCGCAAGCGCTCCACCAAGCCGACAAGTTTCGACATCGCCTATCTGGCGGGGGTTTCGCAGCCGACCGTCAGCCGTGCCTTGCGTGGTTCGCGCTCGGTCAGCCTGGCGACCCGCCAGCGAATCGAGCAGATCGCGCGCGAGCTCAACTATTCGGTCGACAAGAACGCCTCTTCGCTGCGTTCGCAGCGCTCAAACACGATCGCGCTGCTGTTCTTCGAGGATCCGACACCCGACGGGGCGAACATCAATCCGTTCTTCCTGGCGATGCTGGGGGCCATCACCCGGGCGACTGCCAATCGCGGGCTCGACCTGCTGATTTCGTTCCAGAAGTTGGAAGACGATTGGCACGTCCGCTATCAGGACAGCCATCGCGCCGACGGATTGATCCTGCTGGGTTACGGCGACTATACGGTCTATACTGAACGACTGCGCCAACTGGTTGAAAGTGATACAGATTTCGTCCGCTGGGGGGCGGTAGGTGACGGAGATATCGGGATCACGGTCGGGTCTGACAACTTCGGGGCCGGGCAGCAGGCGGGAGTGCACCTGATCGGACTCGATCGCCGCCGGATCGCGTTCCTGGGCCAGGCCGACGAGCACTATCCCGAATTCGCCGACCGCTATCGCGGCCTGTGCGCCGCGCTGGACCAGGCGGGCCTGCCAATCGATCCGGCATTGCAGGCCGGTGCCCTTTCCAGCGAGGAAGACGGGCGTCGCGCGACGGAGGTCTTGCTGGCCCGCGGGGGTAAATTCGACGCGGTCTTTGCCGCCAGCGACCTGATAGCGATCGGCGCGATCCACGCGCTGACCGACGCCGGCTTCCGAGTGCCGCAAGACATCGCGGTGATGGGTTTCGACGATATCCCCGCCGCCAGTCTGACCAGCCCGCCGCTGACCACCTTGATGCAGGATCTGAAAGCCGGCGGTGATCTGCTGGTCGAGACCCTGATCGCCCAGATCGAGGGCCACGATCTGCCCGCGCCGACCATCCCCGCCCGACTGGTGGTGCGGCGGAGCACGGCGGGCTAGGTACGCGATAGGTATTCGTATGCGTGTTGTCGCCGCGCTGACAACATGCGACCCCCTGCCGCGATAAGGGGAGAGGGACGCTCATCATGGAAAAACCGCGGCAGGGCTGGGCCGGGCTGGCCAACATCAGCTTCGGCTTCTTCGGCATCCAAATCGGCTTCGCGCTGCAGAACGCGAACATGAGCCGGATTTTCCAAACGCTGGGGGCGAGCATGGATGACCTGCCCTGGCTGTGGGCAGCCGCGCCGCTGACCGGGCTTTTGGTCCAGCCGATCATCGGCCACATGAGCGACAAGACCTGGCTGGGCAAGCTGGGCCGACGCCGGCCCTATTTCCTCGCCGGGGCGCTATTGGCGGCGCTTTCCCTGTTTCTGATGCCCTACAGCGGCGCGTTGCTGATGGCGGCGATGCTGCTGTGGACGCTCGACGCCAGCCTCAACGTGTCGATGGAGCCGTTCCGCGCCTTTGTCGGCGACATGCTGCGCAAGGACCAGCACACCGCCGGTTATGCCGTGCAGACCGCTTTCATCGGCACTGGTGCCGTGGTCGGATCGCTGTTCCCATATCTGCTCGAACATTTTGGCGTCGCCAATTCGGCCCCTGACGGAGTGATCCCCGATACGGTGCGCTATTCGTTCTGGGCCGGCGGCGCGGCACTGTTCGCGGCCGTGTTGTGGACCGTACTCAATGCCAGCGAGTACTCTCCCGAAGAAATGGCTGCATTTGGCGAGCGGGATGAAGCGCCGAGCAATGCCGCCGCCGATCTTGCCAGCCGCGATAGCGCCGCACCGTTCGGCTGGATCATGGCCGGGATCGCAGCGATGCTGGCCACGCAGCAATTCGGCCTGGAGAAGGAGGTCTATCTGCTGGCCGCGCTGCTGATCGGCTATGGCCTGATCAGCCACATTGCGATCCGCCTGGCCCGGGCCGGTCGCCCGGCCTCGATGCTGACCGGGATCGTCGGCGACTTTTCCGGCATGCCTGATATCATGAAGCGGCTGGCGCTGGTCCAGTTCTTCAGCTGGTCGGCGCTGTTCATCATGTGGTTCAACACCACCCCGATCGTGGCCAAGGACTTCTTCGGCGCGACTGACCCGGCCAGCCCGGCCTATCAGGAAGGTGGCAACTGGGTGGGCGTGCTGTTTTCGGTCTATAACGGAGTTGCGGCTGTCGCCGCGCTGACCCTGCTGCCGTTGCTCTCCAGCCGCTTCGGCAAGGTCCGCACCCACATCTTGGGGCTGCTATGCGGTGCGGCGGGCTATGCCAGCTTCTTTGTGATCAAGGACCCGAACTGGCTGATCCTCAGCGAGGTCGGGGTCGGGATTGCCTGGGCCTCGATCCTGGCAATGCCCTATGCAATCCTCGCCTCCAGCCTGCCGCAGGCCAAGCTCGGCATCTACATGGGACTGTTCAACGTATTCGTGGTGGTCCCGCAATTGCTGGTCGCAACCGTAATGGGCACGATCATGAAGCTGCTGTTTCCGGGCGAACCAATCTGGACCCTGGCCTTTGCCGCTGCCACGCTGGTTCTGGCCGCCCTGGCGATGACGCGAGTAAAGGTGCCCGGCGAAGCCTAGAAATCGGCGACCAGTTGCAAGGTCACAGCACGCGGCGGGATGTAGGTGAATCCGCCTGAGGACGAGACGTTCCAGCCGTATTCGTCAAAGGCGTTGAGCAGCACCGGCCGGACCAGCCAGTCCGCTCCGTTCATCTTGAAGCGATAGCGCGCGCCCAGGTTGACCACGCTGCGCGCTGGAGCGCTGAGAGTGTTGGCAGCGTTGCCGGTCCGGCTCGACAGGCTTTCCAGCGACAGATCGAACGACAGCGGACCCTTTCCGGCCTTGGTCCGCCAGTCGAGCGTCAGCACCGAGCGGCGCCGGACCTGGCCGACCGGGCGCGAGCCGATCAGTTTGGTGGTCACCGCTTCGCCCGAAATCTCCGGATCGAGCAGCATGGTGCCGCCCACCACGGTCAGACCGGGGCGGATCTGGCCGGTCAGCGACAGTTCGATCCCGCGGTTGCGCAGCGTGCCTAGTTGGCGATAGCGAAGCGCTGGATCTAAGTTGTAATAGGGCTTGGTGATCGAAAAGGCCCCTGCGATCAGGGTCAGCCGCGGGGTGATCGCGTACTTGATTCCGGCCTCGATCTGGCGGGTGTGGATCGCAGGCGGGGCTTCGGCGCGGTTGCTGGCGATTTCCGGCGCGACCAGCGCTTCTTCCATTCCGTGCGAGATTCCAGCGTAAAGTGACAGCGGCCGTGACAGGTGCACCGTCCCGGCCACGTTCCACATGATCGGCCCATCGCGGGTCACTGGATCAGCCAGCAGCGGATCGGCGAAGTCGATCGCCTTTCGATAACTGGTTTTCGAAAAGCTGGCATCGAAGCCGAATTGCCCGGTCCGGACCAGCGAGTAGGAGCCGCCCCAGGTCAGCTGGCGAACCTGGTCAAGGCTCTTCGCGCCGATCGTATAGACCCGCTCCGGCCTGACGTCGCGAGTCAGGATCGTGCTCGCGCCCAGGTCCAGCGACTGGCTGCCGCCAAAGCGTCGGTCGCGCGATCGGCCGCGCAGACTGACGACCAGCTGATGGCTGATATCGCCGTGCTGCCATTGCCGCACCAGCCGGGCCTCACCCGAAAGCGAAGCATCGCGGTTTTTGCCATCAGCGATGACCCGGCGCGAGGCAACTGAACCATTGCCAGCCACACCGAACAGCAGATCGGCAAAGACCGTGTCCTGGGTCCGGCCGTTGTAGAACAGCCCTGCTTCCAGTCGCAGCCCGCCCAATTCCAATGGCGCCTTGACCACGGCGCCATAAGCCCAGTTGGTCGCATTGCGCCCGGTCCATGGCTGACTGAGGTCCTGCCCCCGTTCCAGCTTTGGCGGCGGTTCGGTTCCGGCGGGGTAATAGGTTGGTCGGGCTTCGTCGCTGCGGAAATAGAACGCGCCGCCGAACAGCAGCACGCTGACATCCTCGGCCGGGCGCCAGCCCAGCGTAGCGCCAACCGTGCGATAGCGTGCCTGGCCGCCTTCCCAGCGGGTTGCGTCACGCCAACCGAAACCGCCCGACAGGCCAAGCCGCTTGCCATCAATCGGCTGCTTGAACTCAAACGAACCGCCCAGTCCGTCCGAATTGCTGCCGCCATATTCCAAATTAAAGCTGTAACTGGTCGTCCCGCGCGGCTGGGTCAGAGAGTAGTCGACCAGGCCGGTCGGCGCAGGGAATGGATAACGCAGCGCCGCCGGACCGACCCGGATCGTATTGCCCTCGTTGAGGCGCGGCGAAAGCCGGTCAACCTGGTCAAAGTAGAGCCCTTCCAGCCGGACATTGCCAGCATCGACCGGGTTGAACCCGCGCACATCGTCGCTGGAGTAAAGGCCGGACCGATCCTGACCCACCGTCCGGCCAAAGGCATCGCCAGATTGGGTTGCAACATTCTCGCCGGCACGCTGCGCCCATGCTGCCTGCGGCACCAGCGCCAGCGCAAGGCCGGTCATTACCCCCAGTTTCAATTCAAAACGCACCCCGCGCCCATAACGCGCACAGACGGCTTGAAAAGCGAATTATGCGTCGCCGCGTTCGGCCGGATCCTCATGCAGCCACGCAGCGTGGCGCGGTGCACGCTTGGTCGCGGCCCATTCGTTGAGCATGACCGGGGCCAGCACCCGCAGTTCGGCATATTGGTCAGGAGTGCCGATGTTGCAGGCCAGTTCCAGCCGGTGACCATTGGGGTCGAAGAAATAGATCGACCGGAAAATGCCGTGGTAAGTCGGTCCCAGCACGTCGATCCCCTGCGCCTCGATATGGGCCTTTGCGGCGAGCAGCGCGTTCACGTCCTCAACCTCGAAGGCCAGGTGCTGGACCCAGGCCGGGGTGTTGTCATCGCGGCCCATTTCGGGCTGCTGCGGCAGTTCGAAGAATGCCAGCACATTGCCGCCGCCGCAATCAAGGAACACGTGCATGTAGGGATCGTCTTCGCCGGTCGAAGGGACCTTGTCTTCCGAAAAGGCGGTAACGTAATCCATGCCCAGCACGCGCTGGTACCAATCGACCGTCTCTTTCGCGTCACGGCAGCGATAGGCGACGTGGTGGATCCGCTTGAGGGTGGGAGTGCTCATTGCGCGGCTCCTTCAGTTTGCAGTACGCCGCGCTCAATCTGGTCGCGCTCGATGCTTTCGAACAGCGCCTTGAAATTGCCCTCGCCAAAGCCTTCATCGCCCTTGCGCTGGATGAATTCGAAAAACACCGGGCCGATCTGCGGCTGGGCGAAGATCTGGAGGAGCAGGCGGGGCGATCCGCCCTCGGTACTGCCATCGAGCAGGATACCGCGCCGCTGAAACGCATCGACCGGCTGGCCATGCCCCGGCAGTCGGCCATCGAGCATGGCGTAGTAGGTGGCGGGCGGAGCGGTCATAAAAGGCACGCCCAGTTTTTGAAGGCGATCCCAGCATTCAACCAGATCGTCGCAGATCAGGGCGATGTGCTGGATCCCCTCGCCGTTATATTCGCGCAGGAATTCCTCGATTTGCCCGCCGCCGGCCTTGCCCTCTTCGTTGAGCGGAATGCGGATCTTGCCATCGGGCGCGGTCATCGCCCGGCTGGTCAGGCCGGTATATTCGCCCTTGATGTCGAAATAACGGATCTCGCGGAAATTGAAGATCCGCTCATACCAGGCGCCCCAGTGCGCCATGCGCCCGCCATAGACGTTGTGGGTCAGGTGATCGATTTTCTGGAAGCCCGCGCCGACCGGGTGGCGATCCACGCCGGGCTCATAGACGAAGTCGATGTCATAGATCGACAGCGCATCGGGATTGTCGAGCGTGGCATAGCGATCAACCAGATAGATGAAGGCCCCGCCGATCCCCTTGATTGCCGGGATGCGCAGTTCCATCACCCCGGTCCGGCTCTCGACCGGCTCTGCCCCGCGCTCGATCGCTTCCTTGTACGCTGCTGCTGCATCGCGCACACGAAACGCCATGCCGCAAGCCGAAGCCCCGTGTTCGGCGGCGAAATAGGCTGCCGGGCTGCGCGGTTCGTAATTGGCGATCAGGTTGATTTCGCCCTGCCGCCACAGTTGCACATCCTTTGACCGGTGCCGCGCGACCAGGGTGAAGCCCATGCTCTCGAAAACCGGCTCAAGCAGGCCTTTCTGCGGCGCGCAGAATTCGACGAATTCAAAGCCGTCGAGGCCCAGCGGATTGTCGAAAAGATCGGCCATGACGGCAAACTCCGAAACTGGTTTGGTTTCAGATGTAACTATCTCGCGCATGCGGCTGAGTCAAGTCGGGCTGCGGCCGGAATGCCATAACCTCAGCCGTGTCTCTCCGGGTCCAGTTGAATGCCTGCATCTGCATGATGGATTCGCTCCGGAACATCAGTTTCGCCCCAGCCCGCGGAACTTAAGAGACCTGGATTCTTGGGCATCCTCCAGCGGAAAGGGGGGCAATTCTTTTGCAAGTGATTGCACCTGCCCGAAGAAAATGTGAACCATCACGGCCCAACCTTGGACCAGGGAACTGCCATGTCACGACTGATCGGGGCGATCGAAGCCGGAGGAACCAAATTCGTGCTGGCTCTGGCTCGGGAAGACGGGGCCGTCCTGGCCGAAACCCGGATCGCAACGCGAACCCCGGATGAGTGCTTTCCCGATGCAATCGCTTTCTTCGAACAGGCCGCAGCCGCGCATGGCCCGATTGCGGGCTTCGGAGTAGGAAGCTTCGGACCAATCGAGATTGATCCCGCATCGCCCGGCTATGGCACTTTCACCACCACCCCAAAGCCCGGCTGGTCAGGGGCGAGCTACCGCAAGGCGCTGGACCGGTTCGGCGTGCCGATCGTGGTGGATACCGATGTCAACGCCGCCGCGCTGGGCGAGTGGGAACAAGGCGCTGGGCAAGGCTGCCGCACGCTGGCCTATACCACGGTCGGCACCGGGGTTGGCAGCGGGGTGCTGCGCGACGGGCAGGCGCTGATGGGTTTTTCGCACTTCGAAAGCGGCCACATTCCGGTGCCGCATGACCGCATACGCGATCCCTATGCCGGGTTCTGTCCCTACCATGGTGATTGCCTTGAAGGTCTGGCCGCCGGGCCGGCGATCGAACGGCGCTGGGGAACCAGCTTGTCCAAGCTGGCTAGCCCGTCCGACAAGATCGAGCTGATTGCCGGCTACATCTCGCAACTGGCAGTCAGCCTGATCCTGCTCCACATGCCCGACCGGCTGGTGTTCGGCGGCGGCGTGATGAAGACCTCCGGGCTCATCCCTGCACTTCGTCAGGCGACCGAGGCACGGCTCGCTGGCTATATCCGGGCACCGCAGCTCGATCCAGGGCTGGAACGCTATATCGTTCCGCCAGGGTTGGGCGACGGAGCGGGGATTACCGGCGCGATAGCACTGGGACGCAAGGCGCTCAGCTAAGGCCGGTCCTGCCTCTAGCCTAGCCGAAGAACTGCGGATCCGCCTCGATCAAGGTGATCGCTGCATCCAATCTGGACTTGACCCGCTCAGGCCCCATTACCTGCATGATCTCGTGCAAGTCGGGCGAGGTCCGGCGGCCGGTCAAGACCACGCGGATCGCCTCGGTCAGGTTGCCGAAGTGGCCGACGTAGGCAGCCGGGTCCTGCTTGAATATCTTCATGCTGGGCGCATAGCCAAACCGCCCGCCAATTTCGCGCAGGGCTTTAAGCCAGATGTCGCGATCCACGTCGGCATCGACTTCATCGGCAACTGCGCGAAGCATGGCTGCGGCGGGATTGGGCTTAAGCGCCGCCAGCGTTTCCCTGACGCTGGCCTGATCTGTGTCGTAGAGATCATCGAAGAAATAGCTGACATCGCCCGGCAGGGTCGACCAGTGCGCCAGGTCCTTGCGGGCTCGTTCGGTGCCGCGCTCGATGCTGAAGATCGCAGTTGCATAGGCCGGGTCGGCCTCGATCCTGCTCGCGAAATCCGGGGCATGATCGCGCGCCCATGGCAGGATCGCGGCATAGACCTCGGCCGCAGTCAAGGCGGCGATTCGATCGCGGCTGATGCTGTCGAGCTTGACGCTGTCGAACAGTGCTCCGCTGCGGCTCATCCGGGCCAGGTCGATTGCGAAGGCCTCGCGTCCTTCGGGATGCTCTGCGCGCCAGTCTTCGAACCGGCCATCGGCCAGGGTCAGCAGGTATTCGAGCACCGCCTCCTGCGGGTAACCCTGTTCGACATAGAACGAAACCGAGGCTTCAGGATCCTTGCGCTTGCTGAGCTTGCGGCGCGAGCTGCCTTCCATTTTCTCGATCGGAGAGATGTGGGCAAACAGCGGCGGCTCCCACCCGAACAGGCCGAACAGCTGGGCGTGCAGCGGATAGGATGACAGCCATTCGTGGCCGCGGATCACGTGAGTGGTCCCCATCAGCCGGTCATCGACCACATGGGCGAGGTGATAGGTCGGCGTGCCATCGGCTTTAAGCAGCACCACGTCCTGGTCATTCGGCGGAAAGTTCAGATCACCGCGGATCACGTCCGGCAGAGTGATCTGGGCCGGACGATCGGCCGGAGCCTTAAGGCGGATCGCAAAGGGTCGCCCTTCGGCCAGGGCTTGTTCGGCTTCGGCCTCGGGCCGATCACGCCACAGCGCCCACTTGCCGTAATAGCCGGGCGGGATCTTGGCGGCCTGCTGCTGTTCGCGAACCGCAGCCAGTTCCTCGGCGCTAGCGAAACAAGGATAGGCCAGACCGCGTTCCAGCAGGTTGCGAACGAAAGCCTGATAGATCGGGGTGCGCGCACTCTGGCGATAGGGGCCATAGCTGCCGACTTCGTGCCCGACGGTCAGCTCGCCCTCGTCTGGCGACAGCCCGAAATGTCGCAGCGAATCGACGATCAGATCGATCGCCCCCTCAACCTCGCGCTTCTTGTCGGTATCCTCGATCCGCAGCATGAACAGACCGCCGCTCTGGTGCGCAAGCTGGCGTGAGATCATCGAGGTATAAAGGCCGCCGATGTGGAGCGATCCGGTCGGGCTCGGTCCGAAACGGGTGACGCAGGCACCTGCGGGCAGCGAGCGGGGCGGATAGCGCGCCTCGATCTCGGCGATCGTTTCGGTGGCCAAGGGAGTCAGTACTTCGGGCTGCATGGAAATGACTTTCAAGGGATACGCGGTGGTTTCGCAGGGAGCACGGGCTCCGGGGCGGTTGTGCCCGCGCTATTGGCACCGCGCCTGATCGTTGGCAACCGCGCGGTGCGGGATCGGTCGCTACTCGGCCGGAGGCAGCAACACCGCGCGCTGGCGCTGGACCGCATCGAGCAGCCAATCCTTGCCGGCCCGGATCCGGGCGAGGTTCTGGGTATCCTTATGCGTCACCAGCCAGAACGAGCGCAAGATCTGTCGTTCCGGGAAGACCGGGACCAGCGCAGGGTCGGCATCGCCCATGAAGCAGGGCAGCACTCCGATTCCAGCCCCGCCCGACAGCAGCCTGTGCTGAGCATTGATACTGGACGAACGCAGGCTGGCAATCAGCCCGGGATGAATTTCATCGAGATAGCGCAGCGAGGGATCGTAGAGGAGATCGGGAATGTAGCCGACCAGTCGGTGATCAACCGACAGATCGGCAGGCCGCTGCGGCGCGCCGTTTTGCTGCAGATATGCTGGCGCGGCATAAAGCCGCAGAGCATAATCCGAAAGCTTGCGGGAGATCACCGGCCCGGCCTTGGGCCGCGACAGCATCACCGCGATATCGGCTTCGCGCTTTGACAGGCTGAGGAACCCGCTGGAGGCGACGATATCGAGCGTCAGGCCAGGGTTGAGCGCCGCGAACGTGGGTACCTCGCGCGCCAGGAACCACGAACCGAACCCTTCCGACGTGCTGATCCGCAAGGTGCCGGACAGTCCGCCCGCTCCGCTTCCGCCCTCGGCAATTGCACTGACGGCCTGGGCCATCGCTTCGACCCGCAGCAGCAGCGCTTCCCCGGCTTCGGTCAGGATCTGACCTTCGCGGGTCTGTTCGAACAGGGTCGCACCAAGCCGGGCCTCGAGCCGGCGGAGGCGCCGGCCCATGGTGGTGGCATCCACGCCAAGCGCTACCCCGGCCCGCGCCAGCTGCCCGGCGCGGGCGATGGCCAGAAAGGCCTGAAAATCGCTCCAGTCGTTAACCTGCATAATTGCAGGCATCACTCGCATTTTTGCCGCTTGCCTGCAACACCTCGCAGGTGCAGGGCTGTCGCAAACGGACTCAGGAAGGAACCAGCACCATGCGGCTAGTCGATCATTTCATCCACGGCGGAACCGCTGGCCTTGCCAGCGCGCGCAAAGGCGCGGTGATGGATCCCAACAACGGCGGGCAGCAAGCCGAAGTCGTCCTGGGCGGTGCCGATGCGCTGGAGCGGGCGGTTGCTGCAGCTCAGGCCGCGCAGCCCGGCTGGGCGGCGATGAACCCGCAGCGCCGCGCGCGGGTGATGTTCGAATTCAAGCGCCTGATCGAGCGCGATATGCAACCGCTGGCCGAACTACTGTCGAGCGAGCACGGCAAGGTGATTGCCGACAGCAAGGGCGATATCCAGCGCGGGCTGGAAGTGGTCGAGTTCTGCTGCGGGCTGCCACATGTTCTGAAGGGTGAGTTCACGCCAGGGGCGGGCCCCGGGATCGACGTGACCTCACTGCGCCAGCCGCTGGGAATCGGCGCCGGGATCACCCCGTTCAACTTCCCGGCCATGATCCCGCTGTGGATGGGCGCGATGGCAATTGCAGTTGGCAATGCCTTCATCCTCAAACCCAGCGAGCGCGATCCTTCGGTGCCGGTGCGGATTGCCGAATTGTGGCTCGAAGCAGGCCTTCCTGAAGGCGTGTTCCAGGTGGTCCATGGCGACAAGGAAATGGTTGACCTGATCCTCGATCACCCGGCGATTTCGGCGGTCAGCTTCGTTGGTTCAAGCGACATCGCCCAATACGTCTATTCGCGCGGTGTCGCCGCCGGCAAGCGGATCCAGGCCATGGGCGGAGCCAAGAACCACGGGATCGTCATGCCCGATGCCGATCTTGACCAGGTCGTCGGCGACCTGTGCGGCGCGGCTTTCGGTTCGGCGGGCGAACGCTGCATGGCGCTGCCGGTGGTGGTGCCGGTGGGCGATGATACCGCCGAGCGGCTGAAGGCCAAGCTGATCCCGGCGATCGAAGCGCTCAAGGTCGGCATCTCGACCGATCCCGATGCCCAGTACGGCCCGGTCGTCACCGCGATGCACAAGGCCAATATCGAACGCTGGATCCAGACCGCAGTGGATGAAGGCAGCGAACTCGTCATCGACGGCCGCGGCTTCACCATGCAGGGGCATGAGGAAGGCTATTTCCTGGGCCCGACGCTGCTCGACCGCGTTACGCCTGAGATGACCAGCTATCAAAATGAGATCTTTGGACCCGTGCTTCAGATCGTCCGCGCCAAGGACTTCGAAGAGGCCCTCACCCTTCCCTCCAGGCACCAGTATGGCAACGGCGTAGCGATCTTCACCCGCAACGGCCATGCCGCCCGCGAATTCGCTGCCCGCGTCAATGTTGGCATGGTCGGAATCAACGTGCCGATCCCGGTCCCGGTCGCCTACCACAGCTTTGGCGGCTGGAAACGTTCGGGATTTGGTGATCTTGATCAGTATGGGATGGACGGAATGCAGTTCTGGACTAAAAAGAAGAAGATCACTGCACGGTGGCCAGATGGCGGCGGCGATGGTTCAAATGCGTTCATTATTCCAACAATGGAGTGAATCCGATGAACAAGATGGCGAAATTGCTAGTCCCAGTTGCTCTGGCCTTTGGAGTTGTTCCTTCGGCGAGTGCTCATGAACCCAACGGACCGGTCAAGCTTGTTAATAACGGATTCTGCGCAGGGATCTCATGGATAACGCTGCGCCCGGGAGAAACCGTAACCTGGGAAATTGCCGCCGACTACATTCTCTACACTGTAAAATCCGCAAACGGCGAAGGCTGGACCGTTTATGCAGGCAATAAGGCGGCAACCCATGGCACCGAGACAGAGCTCGTCGCGAAAGGCGGCGTGGCGGTTCGGGCCGCAGTGAAGGATGGCCAGTTCAACGGCTATCTCGCCCAAACCTCTGCCGGTTGGCAGAATCACTTTGTTGGCGGCATCTTCTTGAACGATCATCGCGACAAAGCGTTCTTTGAGCGGGTAGATTTTGGCCCTGCGGGCGCCGCATTGTGCAAGGATTACTGGAAGCATTGACCGCGCAGTCGTCTTCTTCTGAGGACCGGCTCTTAGCCCAAGGCATGATCTGCAAGTTCACCGCTCACTGGCCCGATGGCGGCGGGGATGGATCGAACGCGTTCATCATTCCGACGATGGGGTGATTGATTGTCTATGTCCGAATTTGCAAAAGTCGTCGCCAACTGGGCTGCTGCTAAGCCCGACGTGAAGGCAGCGTATTTGTATGGGTCGCGGGTGAAGGGAACCGAAAGTCCCTCCAGTGACATAGACGTGGCCATCGTTCTTGATGGTGATGACGAAGGTTTCGCGAATTGGATTTGCGGCGCCGGAGACATGCGATCAGCGTTAAGCCCTTTGTTGCCTGTTCCTTTGGACCTTCAAATGATGCACTCAGGAGACGCAATTGTGATGCCCGCCGTATTGGATCATGGCGTGCTGGTTTATGAAAGATTGCAGCCATGACCGATCAATTCTCCCTTACCGAAGACCAGCTTGCGATCCAGGACATGGCGCGCAAGTTCACCGCCGACCGCATCACGCCCTATGCTGCCGAATGGGATGAGAAGAGCCACTACCCGGTCGATGTCTGGAAGGCCGCCGGCGAGCTGGGCTTTGGGGCGATCTATGTCTCGGAGGAGAACGGCGGGATTGGCCTGGGCCGGCTGGAAGCGGCGCTGATCATGGAAGCGATGGCCTATGGCTGCGCTGCGACCAGCTCGTACATCTCGATCCACAACATGGCGACCTGGATGATCGACACTTTCGGATCGCCAGAGCTGAAGGCGCGGTTCCTGCCCGAACTGGTCAGCATGGAAAAAATTGCGAGCTATTGCCTGACCGAGCCGGGCTCGGGCTCCGACGCAGCCGCACTTAAAACAAGCGCACGAATCGATGGCGATCATTATGTGCTGAACGGCACCAAGCAGTTCATCTCGGGCGCGGGCTATAACGACATCTACGTCTGCATGGTCCGCACCGGCGACAACGGCGCCAAAGGCATTTCCTGCCTGGTGGTCGAGAAGGACACGCCAGGCTTGTCGTTCGGGGCGCCCGAGAAGAAGCTGGGGTGGAATTCTTCCCCCACCGCGCAGGTGGTGTTCGAGGATTGCCGCGTGCCGGTCGCCAACCGTGTCGGCGGCGAAGGTGAAGGCTTTCGCTTCGCCATGGCCGGGCTCGACGGCGGGCGGCTCAACATCGGCGCCTGCTCGCTTGGCGGGGCGCAGCGCTGCCTTGATGAGGCGGTGAAGTACACCAAGGAGCGCCAGCAATTCGGGCAACCCGTGGCCGATTTCCAGAACACCCAGTTCATGCTGGCCGACATGGCGACCGACCTCGAAGCCGCCCGCGCGCTGCTCTACATGGCCGCCGCCAAGGTGACTGCGGGAGCGCCCGACAAGAGCCGCTTCTCGGCGATGGCCAAGCGCCTCGCGACCGACAACGGCAGCAAGATCGTCAACGATGCGCTGCAATTGTTCGGCGGTTATGGTTATCTGAAAGACTACCCGATCGAACGCTTCTGGCGCGACCTGCGGGTGCATTCGATCCTTGAAGGGACCAACCAGGTGATGCGAATGATTGTCGGCCGGGACTTGCTGCGCCAATGACCGATGAAATGATCATTCGCTCTGAGGGTGCCGCGGGCTTCCTCACGCTCAACCGTCCCAAGGCGATCCATGCGCTGACGCAAGGCATGGACCATGCCATGACCGAGGCGCTGCTGGAATGGCGCGACGATCCCGCCGTGCAGGTGGTGATCATCGACCACAGCGAGGGCCGGGGCTTTTGCGCGGGCGGAGATATCGCCTTCCTGCGCAATTCGGCGCTGAACGATGGCGGCCAATCGGGGCGGAAATTCTTCTATGAGGAATACCAGCTCAACCACTTGCTGATGACCTACCCCAAGCCGGTGGTGGCCTTCATGGATGGGATCACCATGGGCGGCGGTGTGGGGATTTCGCAGCCCGCGCGGTTCCGCGTGGCGACCGAGAACACCCGGTTCGCCATGCCCGAGACGGGCATCGGGCTGTTTCCGGACGTGGGTGGCGGCTGGCACCTGTCGCGGCTGTCAGGCCGGATGGGCCAGTTCCTGGCGCTGACCGGCGCGCGGCTCGATGGGTCGGAATGCCTGTGGACGGGCCTCGCCACGCATTACCTGCCGCACGACGCGCTGGCCGATGCCAAGGAACGGCTGGTCCATGGCCACGATCCAGCGCAAGTTCTGGCCGCACTGGCGGCCACCCCGCCCCCGGCACGAATCGAGGGCAACGCGACGCAGATCGCCAAGCACTTCGCCTCGGACCGCTACGAAGACATCCTTGCCAGCGTGGAAGCCGACGACAGCGAATGGGCAGCCAAGGAATTGGCGACGCTGCGCACAAAGTCTCCGCAGACCTGCAAGGTCGCGCTGCGCCAGCTGCATGACAGCGCGCTCTGCCCCGATTTCGCCGCCAACATGGTGATGGAATACCGCATCGCCAGCCGCGTGCTGACCCGCCCCGACTTTGCCGAAGGCGTGCGAGCGGTGATCGTGGACAAGACCAATGACGCGAAGTGGGACCCGGCCACGCCTGAAAGTGTGACCGACGAACTGATCGACAGC
This sequence comes from uncultured Novosphingobium sp., assembly GCA_964582485.1. Classification (GTDB taxonomy): domain Bacteria; phylum Pseudomonadota; class Alphaproteobacteria; order Sphingomonadales; family Sphingomonadaceae; genus Novosphingobium. The sequence goes on along the minus strand of CAZOSI010000016.1, from coordinate 5,926 downwards.
ATCTTCGCCCCGCTTCCGGCCGATGAAGAATGGAAACCGCTATGAGCTTTGAACACATCCTGGTCGAACAACGCGGCGCGGTGACGCTGATCACGCTCAACCGCCCGGCATCGCTCAACGCGCTCAACAGCTCGGTGCTTGAAGAGCTGATCACGGCATTCGCTGCCTTTGAAGCCGATCCCGGCCAGCGCTGCGCGGTGCTGACCGGGGCGGGCGAGAAGGCCTTTGCGGCGGGTGCAGACATCAAGGAAATGGCCGAGAAACCGGCCGCCGAATTCTATTCCGCCGACTTTTTCAGCCGCTGGACCAGCCACTTGGTCAAGACCACCCGCAAGCCGTGGATCGCCGCGGTCAACGGCTTTGCGCTGGGCGGCGGGTGCGAACTCGCGATGATGGCGGACTTCATTATCGCCAGCGAAAATGCCCGCTTTGGCCAGCCCGAAATCAAGCTGGGCGTAGCCCCTGGCATGGGCGGATCGCAGCGCCTGACCCGCGCAGTGGGCAAGGCCAAGGCGATGGAAATGTGCCTGACCGGGCGGATGATGGGCGCCGAAGAGGCCGAGCGCAGTGGACTGGTCGCCCGCGTGGTGCCGCTGGCCGACCTGATCGAGGAAGCTGTCAAGACCGCCGCCGAGATCGCCTCGATGCCGCCCTTGGCCGCCATTGCGAACAAGGAAATGGTCAACGCCGCGTTCGAAACCGGGCTGGACCAGGGGATACTGATCGAACGCCGGATCTTCCAGGTTCTGACCGCCACCGAGGACAAGGCCGAGGGCATGGCCGCGTTTATCGAGAAGCGGCCGGGGGTCTGGAAGGGCAAATAGGCCCTCTCCCCTTCAGGGGAGAGGGTTGGGAGAGGGGCGGTCATGCGGCCCCCTCTCCACTTCGGCTAGGCAGCAAGCTGCCAAGCCTTCGTAGCCTCTCCCCTGAAGGAGCGAGGGTAAGGAGCAAGTAATATGAAAATCGCCTTCATCGGCCTCGGCAACATGGGCGGCGGGATGGCTGCGAACCTGGTCAAGGCGGGGCATGAAGTCCATGCCTTCGATCTCTCCGCCGATGCCCTCGCCCGTGCGAAGGACAATGGCTGCGCCACCTACACCTCGGTGCGCGAAGCTGTGCAAGGCGCCGAGGCAGTGGTCTCGATGCTGCCCAACGGGGCCATCGTGAACAGCGTCTATGCGGCCGATGTGATCGGCCAGGCCCCGACCAGCGCGCTGCTGCTCGACTGCTCGACCATCGACGTTGCCACCGCGCGCAAGGTCGACGATGCAGCCCGCGCCGCCGGGTACGAAATGGTCGATGCCCCGGTTTCCGGCGGGATCGCGGCGGCCAATGGCGGGACGCTGACTTTCATGGTTGGCGGAAGCAATGCGGCCTTTGCCAAGGCCGAACCGATCCTGGCCGCGATGGGCAAGGCGGTGATCCATGCTGGGGCTAGCGGCGCTGGGCAGGCGGCCAAGATCTGCAACAACATGATCCTGGGCGCGACGATGATCGCCACCTGCGAGGCCTTTGCCCTCGCCGAAAAGCTCGGACTCGACCTGCAGACATTCTACGACATCTCGAGCAAGGCGTCCGGCCAGTCATGGTCGATGACTTCGTATTGCCCGGTCCCCGGCGTCGGACCGGCCAGCCCGGCCGACAACGGCTATCAGGGCGGGTTTGCCGCCGCGCTGATGCTCAAGGACCTGAAACTGGCGATGGAGGCCGCTGCAGGAGCCGGCGCCAAAGTGCCGATGGGCGCGCGGGCCGGGGAACTTTACGAGGCCTTCACCGCTGCTGGCAACGGCGGCATGGACTTCTCGGGCATCATCAAGACGCTTTGACGGCGTCCAGGACCGGGCCGGCCCATTCGCGCCGGCAGATCAGCAAATCGGGCATGTAGGTGTCGGACTGGTTGTAGACCAGCGGACTGCCATCGACCCGGCTAACGTGCAGCCCGTGCGCCGCCGCCACGGCCACCGGCGCGCAGCTGTCCCATTCGAACTGGCCGCCGGTGTGGAGGTAGATTTCAGCCTCGCCGCGCACCACCGCCATGGCCTTGGCCCCGGCGCTGCCCATCGGCACCAGTTCTGCCCCCAGCATCTTGGCGACGGCTACGGCCTCGTCCGCCGGGCGGGTCCGGCTGACCAGCATTCGTGGCTTGTCAGACATCGTCGGCAGCGCGAGCGGCTGGTCCGAACGCAGCACCAGGCCCAATCCCGGCAGCGCGACGGCACCGTGGGTGGCGACGCCTTCGACCGCCAGGCCGACATGGACCGCCCAATCGGACCGCTCCTCGCCATATTCGCGGGTGCCGTCGACCGGGTCGACGATCCACACCCGGTCATGGGCCAGCCGCTCGAAGTTATCCTTTTCCTCTTCGGAGAGCACGCCATCATCAGGCCGCGCCTCGCGGATCGCGCGGACCAGGAACTGGTTAGCGGTCTGATCCCCGGCCAGCCCCAGCGCCTTGCCCGAGAATACCCCCGCGCGGCGGACCTCAAGCAGGATTTTCCCTGCGTGATGCGCCAGGTGCGCCGCGAGTTCGGCGTCGGTCATCGACATTCAGCACTCCCGCCAACAAACCCGTCACCCTGAACTTGTTTCAGGGTCCATCGTACCGCCACCCCGGAAGCTGCTGTGCAACCCCGCTTAGCCGCACGGTCGTCGCTTGCCAGCGATACCTGGGCAGGACGAGGAATGGACCCTGAAACAAGTTCAGGGTGACGACCATTGATGAAAGCAACCATAGTCATTTCAGCGGCATCAGCTGATGGATGATGTGTTCGGCCGCTTCGTCGGCGGTCATTTCGACCGTGTTGACCCGGATGTCGGGGCTTTCGGGCGGTTCATAAGGGCTGTCGATCCCGGTGAAATTCTTGAGCGCGCCCGAGCGGGCCTTTTTGTACAGCCCCTTCACGTCGCGCGCTTCGGCCACCGCCAGCGGGGTATCGACAAAGATTTCGACGAACTCGCCTTCGGGCAGCATCGCGCGGACCATGTCGCGCTCAGCCCGGAACGGCGAGATGAAGGCGGTCAGCACGATTAGCCCGGCATCGGCCATCAGCTTGGCTACCTCCCCTACGCGGCGGATATTCTCGATCCGGTCAGCCTCGGTAAAGCCCAGGTCCTTGTTCAGCCCGTGGCGGACATTGTCGCCATCGAGCAGGAAAGTGTGGCGGTTCATCAGGTTGAGCCGCTTTTCAACCGCGTTGGCGATCGTGCTCTTGCCCGAGCCCGACAGGCCGGTGAACCACAGCACCCGGGGCTGCTGGTTCTTCAGCGCGGCGTGCGCCTCACGCGTGATATCGATCGCCTGCCAGTGGACGTTCTGCGCGCGGCGCAGGCTGAAGTGCAGCATCCCGGCGCCAACCGTGCGGTTGGACAGCTTGTCGATCAGGACGAAGCCGCCCAAAGTCCGGCTGGCAGCATAAGCTTCGAACACTACGGCCTTGTCGGTGACAATCTCCGCTACCCCGATCGCATTCAGATCGAGCGTCTTGGCCGCGATGTGCTCCATGGTGTTGACGTTGACAGCATATTTGGGCTGGTGGACCGTGACCGAGACCATCTGGCTGCCGAGCTTGAGCCAATAGGCCCGGCCGACCAGCAGCGGATCATCGGCGAGCCAGACCAGCGTCGTTTCGAACTGGTCGGCGGCTTCGGGCGGGTTGTCTGCCGCGGCGATGACATTGCCGCGCGAGCAGTCGATCTCGTCCGCCAGGCACAGGGTAACCGATTGTCCGGCCACCGCTTCGTCCAGATCGCCATCGAGCGTGACGATCCGGCTGACCGTGCTGGTCTTGCCCGATGGCAGAACCCGGACCGCATCCCCCGGCCGAACCGACCCACTGGCGATCAGGCCCGAGAAGCCCCGGAAATCAAGGTTGGGCCGGTTGACCCACTGGACCGGCAGCCGGAAGGCATTGTCCGCGTCGCGGGCCGAATCAACCTCGACCGTTTCGAGATGCTCGATCAGGTTCGGCCCGGTGTACCAGGGCGTGTTCGGGGAAGGGGTGATGATGTTGTCACCCTTGAACCCCGAGATCGGCATGGCCGTGAAGGCTTCGATCCCGATGCTCTTCGCGAACTTGGCGTAATCGGCGACGATCGCATCATAGGCGGCCTGATCGTAATCGATCAGGTCCATCTTGTTCACCGCCAGGACCAGATTGCGGATCCCGATCAGGTGGCAGAGGTAGGAATGGCGCCGGGTCTGGACCAGCACGCCCTTGCGCGCATCAACCAGGATCACCGCAAGGTCGGCGGTGCTCGCCCCGGTCACCATGTTGCGGGTATACTGCTCGTGCCCAGGACAATCGGCGACGATGAACTTGCGCTTTTCGGTGTTGAAAAAGCGATAGGCGACGTCGATCGTGATGCCCTGTTCGCGCTCTGCCGCCAGCCCATCGACCAGCAGCGCAAAGTCGATTTCCTGCCCCTGGGTGCCGACCTTCTTCGAATCCGATTGCAGCGCGTCGAGCTGGTCCTCGAAGATCATCTTGCTGTCATAAAGCAGTCGGCCGATCAGCGTCGACTTGCCATCGTCCACCGACCCGCAGGTGATGAAGCGCAGCATGTCCTTCTGCTGGTGCAGTTCCAGATAGGCGTCGATATCCTCGGCGATCAGCGCATCGGTAACGTAGTTGGCCTGGGGGGCGCCCGGGGTGTCCATCAGAAGTACCCCTGCTGCTTTTTGACTTCCATGCCCGCGCCACCGGCATCCTTGTCAATCGCGCGGCCCTGGCGTTCGCTGGTCGTGGTCAGCAGGGTCTCCTGGATCACGTCCGAAAGCGTCGCGGCCTCGCTCTCAACCGCGCCGGTCAAGGGATAACAGCCCAAGGTGCGAAACCGGATCGAACGTTCTACCGGTACCTCGCCCGGCTGGAGCGGGAAGCGATCGTCATCGACCATCAGCAACAGCCCGTCGCGCTCCACCGTCGGGCGCTTGTCCGCGAAATAGAGCGGGACGATCGGGATGTCATTTAGCTGGATGTACTGCCAGACATCGAGCTCGGTCCAGTTGGAGATCGGGAAGACGCGGATCGACTCGCCCTTGTGCTTGCGGGCGTTGTAGAGGTTCCACAGCTCGGGCCGCTGGTTCTTGGGGTCCCAGCCATGGCTCGCCGTGCGGAAGCTGAAAATCCGTTCCTTGGCCCGGCTCTTTTCCTCATCGCGCCGCGCCCCGCCGAAGGCCGCGTCAAAGCCGTGTTGCCCGAGCGCCTGCTTGAGCCCTTCGGTCTTCCACAGATCGGTGTGGAGCGCGCCGTGATCGAACGGGTTGATCCCACGCGCCGCCGCTTCGGGGTTCTGGTAGACCAACAGGTCCATGCCGCTTTCCCGCGCCATCCGGTCGCGCAGTTCGTACATCGCCTGGAACTTCCAGGTGGTATCGACATGCAGCAGCGGAAACGGCGGCGGCGATGGGTAGAACGCTTTGCGCGCCAGATGCAGCATCACCGCGCTGTCCTTGCCGACCGAATAGAGCATCACCGGACGCTCGGCCTCGGCCACCACCTCGCGCATGATGTGGATCGCTTCGGCTTCAAGGCGCTGGAGGTGGGTCAGGCTGGCAGTCATCGCGAGGTTATCTAGCGCTGCGAGACGGCAAAGGCGAGACTAGCAAAACCTTGCCTGCCTCAAGCTGGGCTGTCAGCCGGGCTGCTTGCGCTGCAGGCCCGAGCGCTTGCAGCTGGCCACCAGTTCGCCGCGCTGGTTCCAGGCTTCGTGGCGGAAGGTGACGATCCCGGCATCGGGTCGCGACTTCGATTCCCTCAGTTCCAGCACTTCGGTGACGATGTTCAGCGTATCGCCGATGAACACCGGCTTTGGAAAGCGCACTTCGTCCCAGCCAAGGTTGGCAACCGCCGTGCCCAGCGTGGTATCGCCGACGCTGACCCCGACCATCAGGCTGAGCGTGAAGCACGAATTGACCAGCACCTGG
>CAZOSI010000015.1:0-28412 GCA_964582485.1 uncultured Novosphingobium sp. | reverse complement strand
TCCTGATCGTCCTGCTGGTCGATGAACGCCCGGAAGAAGTCACCGACATGCAGCGCACGGTGAAGGGCGAGGTGATCTCCTCGACCTTCGACGAGCCCGCCACTCGCCACGTCCAGGTTGCCGAAATGGTGATCGAGAAGGCCAAGCGGCTGGTCGAGCACAAGCGCGACGTGGTGATCCTGCTCGATTCGATTACCCGCCTTGGCCGCGCCTACAACACCGTTGTGCCTTCGTCCGGCAAGGTCCTGACCGGCGGTGTCGACGCCAATGCGCTGCAGCGCCCCAAGCGGTTCTTCGGCGCGGCGCGCAACATCGAGGAAGGCGGTTCGCTCTCGATCATCGCCACCGCGCTGATCGACACCGGCAGCCGGATGGACGAAGTGATCTTTGAAGAGTTCAAGGGCACCGGCAACTCCGAAATCGTGCTTGACCGCAAGGTTGCCGACAAGCGGATCTTCCCGGCGCTCGACGTCGGCAAGAGCGGGACCCGCAAGGAAGAGCTGCTGGTCCAGAAGGACAAGCTCAGCAAGATGTGGGTCCTGCGCCGGATCCTGATGCAGATGGGCACGGTCGACGCGATGGAATTCCTGCTCGACAAGATGAAGGATTCCAAGACCAACGAAGACTTCTTCGCGACGATGAATCAATAGGATGGGCCTGCTTGTTCCCCGGCACGCGGTTCTTACCGGCGCGCCGGGGGCGGGCAAGACCACCCTGCTGGATGCCGCCGCAGCCGCGGGCGTACAGACCTCGCCCGAGGTCGCGCGCGAGCTGCTCAAGTCGCCAGGCGGCATGGCTCTGCGGGCAAGCGATCCGCTCGGTTTCGCCGAAGCCATGGCCGAGGCGCACCGTCATGAATTCGAACGCCATGCCGGACACCCCGGACCGGTGCTGTTCGATCGCGGCTTTCCCGATGTAGTGGGGTTTCTCGACGTATCAGGCCTGAGCGTACCGCGCGCGGTGGATCAGGCCTGCCGCATGTTGCGCTATCAGGGCCCGATCCTGCGCGCGCCTGCCTGGGCCCAGATCTATGTCCAGGACGCTGAGCGGATCCAGGATTGGGAGCAATCCGTGGCGAGCGACGAGGCCGTGACTGCGGCTTGGAAGCGCTATGGCTATGCGGTGACCGACCTGCCGCTGGTGCCGGTCGAGTTGAGGCTGGATTTCCTGCGCCGAAGCCTCGTGGTCTAGCCCTGCGCCGCCTGAAGCTGCGCCGCCATCATTTCCCACAGCTTGTTGACCGCCTTGATCGGGCGGACCATAACTTTGAAATCCTTGACCCTTCCATCATCGTCAAAGCGGATCAGGTCGATCCCGTTGATGTGGATACCGTCGATCTCGCTGGTGAACTCGAGCAAGGCATCGTTGCCCTCGATCACTTCGCGGACATAGCGGAAGCTGTCATTGCCCAGCACCTTGGCGGCGCTGAGCAGGTAGAGCATGACCTTGGCCTTGCCCGCTTGCGGGGAGTGCACCACCGGCGAGTGGAACACCGCGTCCTCGGCGATCTGGGCGGAGAGCAAGTCGGCATCGCCGCCGCTTTTCATGTATTCGTGCCAGGCGGCAACGCCCTTGCGCGCCGCGCTCATGCCAGGTGCTCGGCGAGAAATTCTTCGGTCCGCCCGTCGGCCAGCTCGGCCTCGGCGTCGTGGCGACGGTCGCCCATCTCGGCGGCGAAGCCGTGCGGCATGCCGGGATAGTCATGCAAGGTTACCCGCGGGTGATCGTCCAGCCCGGCATGGACCGCAGCCTGCGCCTCGGTCGAAACGAACTGGTCCTCGCAGGCAATGTGCAGCAGCAGTGGGTTGGCGATGCGATGCGCTTCATCCAGCATCGTATCGATCATCACCCCGTAATAGCCGACCGAGGCATCGATATCAGTCCGTGCTGCCGCCATGTAGGCGAGCCGCCCGCCGAGGCAGTAGCCCGAGCAGCCGACCTTGCTGGTGCCTTCGCCGCGGATCCACTTGATCGCGCTCTCGATGTCGTAGACCCCGTCGGCCGGATCATACTGCTGGAAATAGCCGAAGGCCTGCTGGAGCTCGGCCTCGACATCGGGATCTAGTTCTACTCCCGGGGCGAAGCGCCAGAAGATATCGGGCGCAACCGCGAGATAGCCCTTGGCCGCCCACTTGTCGGCTTTCTGCCGGATCCCCGGATTGACCCCGAAGATCTCCGGAATGACGATGATCGCCGCATTCGGGGTGCCGGCTGGACGCGCGACATAGGCAGGAATGCTGCCATCGTGCCTGATGGAGGGGATCTGGACGGTTTCGGTCATGGGGAACTCTCCGCTGGTACTTCGCGCTCTTCCTAAGCCAGCCGTGGACTTTGTGAAGGCCCTATGCCAGCTTGGATCTGGGAAACGACTGGGTGCGGATGAGGAGAATGCCATGAAAGTCCATGTCGAGATCGATTGCACCCCGGAAGAGGCGCGCGCATTCCTGGGTTTGCCCGACGTATCCAAGGCCAATTCGGTCTATGTCGATGTGATATCGAAGGCGATGAAGGGCGCCGGCTCGGTCGAGCAGGTCCAGGATTTCGCCAAGAACATCGCACCAATGGGCCAGATGGGCCTCAAACTGTTCCAGCAGTTCATGGAAAGTGGCAATGCTTTTACCGCCGGGGCAGGCAAGAAGAAGGACGATTGATCCTCTCCCGGCGGGGAGGATGTGCTAGAACCCTGCCATGACCGATACGATCTTTGCCTTGTCGAGCGGCGCCCCTCCGGCGGCGATCGGGGTGGTGCGGGTAAGCGGGCCGCGTGCGCGTGATGCCTTGCTGGATCTGGCCGGCCGGGTTCCGACCCCACGCCGCGCCGCGTTGGCCCGGCTGCGCGACCGCCAGGGGGCGGTGATCGACGAGGCGCTGGTGCTGTGGCTGCCTGGCCCCGGAACCGAGACCGGCGAGGATACGGTTGAACTGCAATGCCACGGCGGCAGGGCGGTGATCGCTGCGGTTGAAACCGCGCTGGCGGCGATAGCCGGGTTGCGCCGGGCCAAGCCTGGCGAGTTTACTCGCCGCGCCTTCCTCAACGGCAAGATCGATCTGGCCGAGGCCGAAGGCCTGGCCGACCTCCTGGAAGCTGAGACCGAGCTGCAGCGGCTATCGGCCATGGCGATGGCTGGAGGGAGCTTCAGCCGCGAGGTTCAGGCCTGGCGCGACGAACTGCTGAACCAGACTGCCGCGGTGGAGGCGGTTCTCGATTTCGCCGATGAAGACGATGTTGCGACCCTGCCGGCCGATTTTGCGCTCAAGATCGAAGTGCTGGGTAAAGCGATCAAGGTCTGGCTCGATCGGCCGCGTGCGGAATTGCTCAAGGAAGGCTTCAGGGTGGTTGTCGCAGGCCCGCCAAATGCTGGAAAGAGCACTCTTTTCAACACGTTGGTTGAAGCAGAGGCAGCCATTGCCACGCCGATCGCCGGAACCACCCGCGATGTCCTGACCCGCCCGGTGGCGATCGCCGGGGTGCCGTTCCTGTTTGCTGATACGGCCGGGCTGCACGATGCGGTGGACGATGTGGTTGAGGCGATCGGGATCGAGCGCGCGCTCGAAGCGCTTGACCGGGCCGACCTGGTGCTGTGGCTCGGCCCCGAAGAGATGGGACCGCCGGGCGCCTGGGAGATCGAGGCCCAGACCGACAAACCCGATCACCTCATCAAGGAGGCCCCGCGCCACCGGATCTCGGCCCGGACCGGTGAAGGGATCGAGGCCTTGCGTGCCGATCTGGTCGAAACCGCCAGCCAGGCCCTTCCGCGTCCGGGCGAGGCCGCGCTCAACGAGCGCCAGCACGACCTGCTCAGCGATGCGCGCACCGCGCTCGCCCAGGCCGCCGAGCACCACGACCCACTGCTTATCGCCGAGGGTCTGCGCCAGGCCCGGGTCGCCTTCGATTCGCTGCTCGGCCAGACCGCGACCGAAGACATGCTTGACGCGCTGTTTGGGCGGTTCTGTATCGGAAAGTGATGTTCCACGTGGAACATTTCAGCCGCTGACGCATCCGGTTAACGAAAACCCGTTCCCACTTTTCGCCGCACTGCGCTAAGGGCGCAGCGATCATGCAGCAATTTGATATCATCGTTGTGGGCGGGGGCCATGCCGGGGTGGAAGCTGCGGCGGTGGCGTCACGGATGGGTGCCCATGTTGCGCTGGTCAGCTTTGACCTCGATGCGATCGGGGCAATGAGCTGCAATCCGGCGATCGGCGGGCTGGGGAAGGGCCATCTGGTTCGAGAGGTTGATGCTTTCGACGGAATCATGGCCCGTGCGGCCGATGCCGGGGCAATCCATTACCGCATGCTCAACCGCTCGAAGGGTTCGGCGGTGCAGGGGCCACGGGTCCAGGCTGATCGCAAGCGTTTCAAGGCTGAGGTCCAGCGGCTGCTGCCGTTGCAAGGCGATCTCACCCAGATCGCCGGGGAGGCCGCTGCGCTGCGGATCGAGGGCGGACGGGTCCGCGGGATCGAACTGGCCGATGGCACTGCCTTGGCCGCGCCCGCCGTGGTGCTGTGTACCGGAACCTTCCTGGGCGGAATCCTGTTCCGCGGTGAAGAGCGGATCGTCGGCGGGCGGATCGGTGAAGCTTCGGCCCAGCGGCTTGCCGCGCAACTGCGCGAGGCCGACCTGCCGATGGCCCGGCTCAAGACCGGGACCCCGCCGCGGCTCGACGGGCGGACGATCGACTGGGCGCAGCTGCACGAGCAGCCGAGCGACGCGAAGCCCTGGACCATGTCGGCGCTGCCAGTGCACTATGGCGGTGTTGGCCGGGTGCTGCCGCAGCTGTTTTGCGCAATCACCCGCACCAATTCCCGCAGCCACGACGTAATCCGCGCCAACCTGCACCGGTCGCCGCTGTTTTCCGGCGCGATCGGCGCCAATGGACCGCGCTATTGCCCCTCGATCGAAGACAAGATCCACCGCTTCGCCGATCGCGACGGGCATCAGGTGTTTCTGGAGCCCGAGGGGCTCGATACGCCGATGGTCTATCCCAACGGGATCTCGACCTCGCTTCCCGCCGACGTCCAGCTGGCCATGCTGCGGACGATGGAGGGGCTGCAGCGAGTCGAGATGGCCGTGCCGGGCTATGCGGTGGAATACGATCACATCGATCCGCGCGCGCTCCGGCCCAACCTGGAGTTACGCGCACTGCCAGGGCTCTATTGCGCCGGGCAGATCAATGGCACCACCGGCTATGAGGAAGCAGCCGCGCAGGGATTGGTCGCCGGTATGCATGCGGCTGCTGGGGTGTTGGGGCGCGATGGACCTGCGATTGACCGGGCCAATTCGTACATGGCGGTGATGATCGACGACCTGACCCTGCACGGGGTGAGCGAGCCCTACCGCATGCTGACCGCGCGGGCCGAATACCGGCTGCGGCTCAGGGCCAACAATGCCGGGAGCCGGCTGACTCCGCTCGGCCTGACGCTGGGTGCCGTGGGCGCGGCGCGGGCTGATTGGTTCGCCCGACGCGAAGCTGACCGGGCGCGGCTCGATGCCGAGCTCGATCAGGTGGTGACCGGCAACGATATGGCCCGGGCAGGGCTGCCAGTGCGCGCCGATGTCGGGCGGCTGAGCCTGCGCGAGTGGCTGCGCTTTGGTGGGGTTGAACTTGAGGCGCTGGGAGCGTGGATCGATCCGGAGCGGCTGGCTGATGGCGATCTGGCCGAGGAAGTGGCTGAAGATGCCGCCTATGCGCCCTATCTCGCCCGGCAGGATTCAGAACTGCGTGAACTCCGCGCCGGTGAAGCACTGCCGCTGGGCGATGACTTCCCCTATGAAGCAATACCCGGATTGTCGCGCGAGATGGTTGAACGGCTCAGCCGGGCGCGGCCTGCCACCCTAGCAGCGGCGGGGCGGGTGCCCGGAATCACTCCAGCTGCACTGGCGGCGCTGCTGGTCCACGCCCGGAGGAGGGCGGCGTGATCCTGCGCGACGAAACCGAAGCGCAGGAATGGTTCCGGAGCCTTCCGGAATGGAGCGAGGCAGTTCTGGCGCGGCTGGATGGCCTGGCCGCGCTACTGGCGGCCGAAAATGAGGTCCAGAACCTGGTGTCCGAATCGAGCCTGCAATCGCTGTGGGTGCGGCACTATGCCGATTCGGCGCAGCTCCTCGCCCATGTTCCACGTGAAACAGGATCGCCGTGGCTCGATTTGGGGACCGGGGCGGGATTTCCTGGTCTAGTGATCGCGATTCTGCGGCCCGAGTGTGAAGTGGTCATGGTCGAATCGCGCGCACGGCGAATCGACTGGCTGCAACGGGTTTGCGATTCGCTCGGGTTGAAGAATGCGATCGTCGCCGGAACTCGCGTCGAAGCGCTCGAGACCCGCCAATTCCGCGCCATTTCGGCACGGGCCTTCGCGCCATTGCCGAATCTGCTCGACCTATCCGCAAGATTCTCCACAAGCGATACGGTCTGGCTGTTGCCCAAGGGGCGCTCGGCCCGGCAGGAACTGTCGGAGCTCAAGGGCTGGAATCACTTGTTCCACGTGGAACAATCGCTAACCGATGCGGATTCCGGGGTTATTGTCGGCACCTTGGCAGGCAGAAAGGGCAAAAAACCGTGATTCGCGTGGCGATCGCCAACCAGAAGGGCGGAGTGGGCAAGACCACCACTGCGATCAATATCGCTACAGCCATGGCCGCGATCGGCTGGAAGGTGCTGCTGGTCGACCTCGATCCGCAAGGCAATGCCTCGACCGGGATCGGGATTGGTACTGACCAGCGCGAGCATTCGTCCTACGACCTGCTGGTTGACCAGATGCCGCTTGCCGCATGCGTCACAGCAACCAAGATTCCCGGACTCGACGTTGTCCCGGCGACGGTTGACCTTTCAGGAGCGGAAGTGGAGCTGGTCTCGGTCGACAACCGGACTGATCGGCTGCGCAGCGCGCTCTCGGGCCACACCGGTTATGATATTGCCTTTATCGACTGTCCACCGTCGCTGGGGCTGCTCACCCTCAATGCATTGTGCGCCGCAGATACCCTTCTGGTGCCCCTGCAGTGCGAGTTCTTCGCCCTCGAAGGGCTGTCGCAACTGCTTCAGACAGTCGAGCGGGTGCAGCAGCGCTTCAATCCCGATCTCGGCATCGTCGGCATTGCCCTGACCATGTTCGATCGCCGTAACCGCCTGACCGATCAGGTTTCCGACGATGTCCGCTCCTGCCTTGGCAATCTGGTGTTCGAGGCGGTGATCCCGCGCAATGTCCGCCTGTCCGAAGCGCCGAGCCATGGCCTTCCGGCGCTGATCTACGATCACAACTGCACCGGCAGCCGTGCCTATATGGCCCTGGCCCGCGAGCTGATTTCCCGCCTGCCCGAGAAGAGGAAGGCCGCATGAGCGACGAATCCGTTATCAAGACAGCCGCAATCAAGCGTCCGGCACTCGGCCGCGGGCTTGGTGCCCTGCTGGGCGAAACCCGCCGAGAGGAGCCGCTGGTCACCCCGGCCGCGCCGCGTCCCGCAGAGCGTGCTGGTTCCGCCCCGGCCAATGGCCTCGCCATGCTGGCTGTTTCCGACATCGTGCCCCATCCCGATCAGCCGCGCCGCCACTTCGCCGAAGAAGCCCTGGCTGAACTGGCGGCCTCGATCGCGGCGCGCGGGGTAATTCAGCCAGTGATTGTGACCCCACATGGCCGCGGGCAATGGCGTCTGGTTGCCGGCGAACGCCGCTGGCGGGCCGCGCAACGCGCCCAACTCCATGAAATTCCAGCCATTATCCGTGATCTCAGCGACCGCGAGATAACCGCACTGGCGCTGATCGAAAACCTTCAGCGCGAAGATCTCAATCCGATTGAAGAAGCCCGCGCCTATCACCGTCTGGCAGAGGATGAAGGACTTACCCAGGCCGAGATCGCCAAGCTGGTCGATAAGAGCCGCAGCCATGTCGCCAATCTGCAGCGACTGCTCAGCCTGCCTGAAGGCGTGATCGCTCTGGTCGAATCAGCCAAGCTTTCGATGGGTCATGCCCGCGCGCTGATTGGAAGTGAGAACGCCCAGGCCCTGGCTGATCAGGCCGTGGTACGCCAGCTTTCGGTTCGCGAGGTCGAACGGTTGGCCCGCAAGCCCAGCGGTGGCAATGCCGCACCGCGCCGCGCCCGTAACGAACGAGATGGTGCCGATGCCGCCGATATCTCTGCTGTGCAAGGCCACTTGGAGGAATTCCTGGGTCTTTCGGTGCGGATCAATACCGACGCCGATCCGCGTTCGGGTGCTGTGACGATCCGGTATCGAACGCTCGATCAGCTCGATCTGATCTGCCAGCGGTTAACTGGCGGCGGAATCTAGGGAATTTACGAAGCAAGGCGTTAACAAAGCGGGTCGCTGCGTTAACCACACCTGCAAGTAAACGTTGAACACAGTAGTCCTACATAAGGCGATGCGAATGGGGGGTTGTTGCCGGCCATTCGGGTGGCGCTGATCAGCGCTGCCGGCACCAAGTTTTGAAGGGACCAGATCAACATGCGTAATTCGCTTCGTCTCGTAGTCGTCGGCGCCGTAGCCGCCGCTTCGTTTGCTACCTCGGCTCAGGCCGCAACCACTGCGACCGGCACCGCCACCGCTGAAGTGCTCAGCTCGCTGACCGTCACCGCCACTGCCGACCTGCAGTTTGGCCAGATCGCCGCGAACACCGGCGGTAGCGTGACCGTCAATGCCGATTCGACCGTTGCTTCGTCGGGCGCGCTGATTTCGACCGGTACCCGCAGCCCGGCCGCTTTCGACGTGGTCGGTTCGCCGAACGCGATGGTTGTCGTTTCGCTCCCGACCGCTGCAGTTAACCTGACCCGTTCGGGCGGCACCGAAACGATGTCGCTGGGCGGCTTCAACACCAACCCGAACGGTGCCTTCCAGCTCGACGCTTCGGGCAACGGCGCTTTCAACGTTGGCGGTACGCTCAGCGTCGCCAGCGGCCAGGTCGCGGGCGCTTACTCGGGCACCTTCCAAGTTTCGGTTGAATACCAGTAAGTTACCTGAGGCCCCTCCAAAGGGGTAGATGGGTTTGCGCAGGGGCCGTTTTCGCATTGCGGAAGCGGCCCCTTTCCTTTGCCCGAATCACGCCATGGTTAGCCGAAAATTAACCCTGATTTCCTAAAACTAAGGGAATTCCGGGGAGGCTGATCCAAGCCTGTTCGCCCGCAATCCTTGAGGTAGCCCGATGATCCGAATTCCTCCGCTTCGCCGTCTGGCCCGCAGCCTTGCTTTGGTCTGCGCGGCGGCGCTGTCCGTTCCCGCTAATGCCCAAGGCGATCTGCTGGTCGCCCCTACCCGGGTGATGATCAACAGCGGCGGCAACGCCGAGGTGGTGCTGAGCAACATCGGCGACAAGCCCGCGACCTACCGGATCTCGCTCGAGCTACGGCGAATGGAGGAAACCGGCGATTTTGACGAAGTGGCCGAGGCGGACGCCAATGCCACCGAACGCGCCGCGCTCGATATGGTTCGCTTTGCGCCGCGCCGCGTAACTTTACTTCCCGGCCAGCCCCAGGCGGTCCGACTCTCGGTCCGCCCGCCCGAAGGCCTGCCCGATGGTGAATACCGTGTACATATGAGCTTTCGTGCGATCCCGACTCCAGCTGCACCCGATCCTGCTGCACCGGCCGAAGCCGCGCCGACAACCGGCGTGACAATCAAGCTTACGCCGATCTACGGCATCACTATCCCGGTCTTCGTCCGCAAGGGCCGGCTTGAGGCCCAGGCCTCCATCACCAGCGCCCGACAGGTTCAGTTCGAGAACCAGGCTTTCCTCGAAGTCGACATGGGCCGAACTGGCCAACGCTCGGTCTATGGCGAACTGATCGGAAAGACCCCACGCGGAGAGGTGCTGTTCAGCCTGCGCGGCATCGCGGTTTATCCTGAAGTCAACCGCCGCAAGGTTCATGTTCCACTGAACGCGGAGCAGGCAGCCCGGGTCAAAGGTCCAGTCAGGATCGAATACCGCGAATTACCTGAAAACGGCGGTGCCTTGATCACCGAAGCGACCGTGACGGTCTCCTAAAAGTGCGATCGGGCAAAGGCACTTTACCGGCTTGACGTCATGAACCGCTGGCTCACCCAAACCCGCAAGGCCGCCGCACTCGTTGCGGCGGCATTTGCTGTTTGGGCCGCGCCAGCGGCGGCCGAAGGCTGGACCGCCAGCGACGACGATTCGCTGTTGCTCGAACTGCGTAGCGGACAATATCGTCTTGGCGAACCGCTGCGCGGCTACCAGACACCGGACGGCGTTTGCGTCGATTTCGCGGATCTGATCCAGGCGCTCGACCTGCCGGTGCGGCTCGACAAGAAGTCGCGCCGCGCGACTGGCTGGATTTTCGCCGAGGATCAGCGGCTGGTCATCGATCGTGATTCCAACACGGTACAAACCATGAACGGAAGCCGCGCGATTGGAACTGCGGCAATCCAGGATACCCCTGAAGGCTGGTGCATGAGTCTATCGGCGCTTTCGCAATGGATGGGCGTGCGGCTTCGACCGGATATCGGCAATCTGGCAGTGGTGATCGAAAGTGACCGGAAACTACCGTTTCTTGAAGCGATGGAGCGGAAAAGTCGCGCCGCGCGACTTCGCAAGCCCGAAAGCAGCCAGTTCGATCTGGCCAAACTGCCCCAGGCCGAGGCTCCCTATCAAACCTGGCGGGCGCCGGCGGTCGATGTCCAGGTTCAGGGTCAATGGTCGAGCAAGAGCGGCTTCAGTTCGCATTACGAAGGTCTGGCCAGCGGAGAAGCCTTTGGCATGAGCTATTCTGCCCGGTTGGCAGGGCGGGATTCGCTGGTCCCTGACTCGTTCCGGCTCAAGGTTTACCGCAACGATCCGGCCGGCGAACTGCTCGGCCCACTCGGCGCGACCCAGATTGCCTTTGGTGACGTTGAGACACCGCCCGGGGCGCTTTCCGGACAGAGCGCGTACGGGCGCGGCGCGTTTATTTCGAACCGTCCGATCAACCTGCCGTCGCGGTTCGGCACCACCACGCTGCGCGGCACCCTGCCATCGGGCTGGGATGCCGAACTCTATCGCAACGGCGTGCTCCGCGCCTATCAGGCCGATCGCGGAGACGGGCGCTATGAATTCCCCGATGTCGAGCTGCAGTTCGGTGAGAACGAGTTCGACGTCGTGCTCTATGGCCCGCAAGGCCAAATCAGACACGAACGGACCAGCCAGAATGTCGGGATCCAGAACCTGCCTGCGGGCAAGACCTGGTACTGGGCGGGCATGCTTGAAGAGGGCAAGGATCTGGTCGATCTGGGCGCACCCGGTTATCAGACCCAATCCGGCTGGCGCTGGGGGGTAGGGGTCGAGCGCGGGCTGGATAGCCGAACGACTGCGGGGCTGGGCTATCACAGCTTGACCCGCGCCGGACGCCGCAAGCACTACCTCGAAGCGACCGTGCGCCGTTCGGTTGGCCCGATGCTCGTCGAGTTTTCGGGGGCGCAGCAGTTTGGCGCGGGCCGGGCGCTGCGCGGCGAGGCTCTGGGCCGGATCAAGGGCATCAACTTCGACGCGCATGTGCTGTGGGTCGATGGTGAATTCGATTCGGATTTGGTTTCGATCGAGCAGCGCCGCGAATTTGGGCTGCGTCTGTCGGGATCGGTCAAGCTGGGGTCGTGGCGGCTTCCGGTTGAGGGCGGCGTGCGCCAGACGCTGTCGCGGCGCGGGTTGAAGGTTACCGAATTGTCAACGCGCGGTTCGGCCCACATCGGTCGCGCCACTCTGACGCTTGAGCTGCTCAACCGCCAGATTGCGGGTCCTGCTCCGGTTGTGGCCGGTGAGGATCATGGCAACCGTCTGACATTGATTGGCAATGCCGGGATTGGGCGGGTCCGAATGCGTGGTCAGGTGGCCTTCGGTCTTGACGGCAGCCATCCGGGTTTCCAGCGGACGCAGATCGTGGTCGATGCGCCGGTCAGCAAGGCTTCGTCGGTTCGGGCCGGGTTCGACTATGACGGGGTGGGCGACCGGCAAGAGTATTCGCTCGGCTATGTCCACCAGTTCCGCAAGTTCGCGCTGCGCGGGGAAGGGCGGCTAGACAACCGCGGTAATGTCGGATTCGGACTAACCTTGGCCTTTAGTGTCGGCCCCGATCCAGTCGACGGTGGCTGGCGCATCTCGCGCGAGCGGCTGGCCGAAACTGGGCAAGCCGCAATCGAGGTATACCGAGACGAAAACGGCGACGGATATCGCCAGAGAAATGAACCGGCGGTCGAAGGTGTCGCAGTTGAGGCTGGTTTCCGCCATGGTGACAAACCTACCAATGCGTCCGGCCGGGCAGTGATCGACGGGCTGGTGCCCTATGTGCCGGTCCTGGT
Organism: uncultured Novosphingobium sp.; assembly: GCA_964582485.1. Lineage (GTDB taxonomy): Bacteria > Pseudomonadota > Alphaproteobacteria > Sphingomonadales > Sphingomonadaceae > Novosphingobium. Next base: position 16,119 of record CAZOSI010000015.1, on the reverse strand, counting down.
TTCGATCGACAGCGGCAGCCTGCCCGATCCGCTGCTCCAGCCCAAAGGCCAGGGCATGGTGGTGGTTCCGCGGCCCGGGGTGACCGCCAAGGTTTCGCTTCCGCTCGCCCCGACCGGGGAAATCGAAGGGTCTCTGCTGGGCCCGGATGGCGAGCCGCGCGGCGGGATCGGGATCGAGCTGGTCGATGCCGGCGGTGTGGTGGTGCTGCGCGGACAAAGCGACTTCGACGGCTATCTGTTCTTCGATTCGGTTCCATATGGTTCCTATCGACTCCGCCTGACCGAAGTCAGCGCCAAGGCGCTTGGTGCCAAGCCGGAGCTCAGCGGTCTGATCCGGATCGACCGCGCCAATCCTTCGCTCAGGATGGGGCACCTGCGGATCAGCCTGCAGCCCACTCCGCCGGACCTGGCCAAGGCCGATTAATCGCGCGATTAAATTCCGGTTGACCGCTCTACCTGCGGCGCATTACGCCTCACGGTAACCAATGCCTTGAGAGGAACCGCCATGTCGCTCGATTCGCTGGCCCGCACGGCCTATACCGAAGATCACGAAATGTTCCGCCATACCGTGCGTCGCTTCATGCAGGAAGAGATCGCCCCGCATCAGGCTGAATGGGCCGAAGCGGGAATCGTGCCCAAGTCGATCTGGCCCAAGGCCGGCGAGCTAGGCCTACTCTGCCCAACCGTGCCCGAGGCCTATGGTGGGCTCGGGCTCGATTTCGGTTACAATGCGATCGTTGACGAGGAAACCGCCTACTACGGCGGGGTCACCACCGGGTTCTCGCTCCAGTCCGACATCGTCGCCAACTACATCATCGCCCACGGCTCGGAAGAGCAGAAGCAGGAATGGCTCCCCAAATTGGTTTCGGGCGAAGTGATCACAGCGATCGCGATGACCGAGCCAGGCACCGGCTCGGACCTCCAGGGGATGCGCACCACCGCCAAGAAGGACGGCAACCACTACGTGATCAACGGGTCCAAGACCTATATCACCAATGGCCAGAACGCCGACCTGATCCTGGTCTGCTGCAAGACCGATACCGAAGTGCAGCCGGCCTACAAGGGCATCTCGATCGTGCTGGTCGAGGCCAATCGCGATGGCTTCAAGCGCGGCCGCAACCTCGACAAGATCGGCCAGGACGAGGCTGACACGTCCGAACTGTTCTTCGAGGACGTTCGCGTGCCGATCACCAATTGCCTCGGCCAGGAAGGCCAGGGCTTTATCTACCTGATGAGCGAACTGCCGCAGGAGCGCCTGTCGATCGCGGTTTCTGCGATGGCCAGCTCGCAGCGCGCCTTCGACATGACGGTCGAATACACCCGCGACCGCAAGGCCTTCGGCAAGCCAATCCTCGATTTCCAGAACAGCCGCTTCGTGCTGGCCGATATCAAGGCCAAGCTGCAGGTTGGCTGGGCGCACCTTGACTGGGCCCTGGCCCGGCACCTCAAGAAGGAGCTTACGCCAGAGGAAGGCGCGGCGGCCAAGCTGTGGCACACCGACCTGCAATGGGAAGTGATGGACAAGTGCCTGCAGCTGTTTGGCGGGGCCGGCTATATGAACGAATACCCGATCGCCCGGATGTGGCGCGGCGCGCGCGTCACCCGGATCTTCGGCGGTACCAACGAGATCATGAAGGAACTGATCGGCCGCAAGCTCTGATCTACGGATGCCAGAACCGGATCTAAGAAGGGGGCCACATGGCCCCCTTCGTTTTGGTTCAGTCGGCGCGGACCCGTTTATCGGGAATGATCCTTACGCGCTTGTCTGGCACAATCCTTACCCGCTTGTCGGGAACCCGGGTGTATGTGGTCACGGTACGATAACGCGCCGGAGTCGTGGTGGTGACATAGTCTTCATAGACCACCGTCTCCTTGCATTCGCGCGGCTGGGTCTGACCCTGCATTTGCACATAAGCGACCGGGACCATCACGGTCATTGGTGCATAACCATAGCCGACAACCTGCTGGTCATGCCCATAGCCCATGCCCTGGCTCCAGCTGGTGTTCTGTTCGAGGTAGCTTTCACACCAGTCGCGCGCCGCGCGCCTGTCGGCAGCGTCGCCGATCGCGCCGCCGGCCACTGCGCCCGTAGTCGCTCCGACCACGGTGCCGAGCGTGCGGTTGCCTTTGCCGGCAAGCCGGTTGCCGATCACGCCGCCGATCACGCCACCAAGTACCGCACCGCCAACCTTGTTCCCGCTACCGTGGCGGCGGCGGCATTCCGTTAGCCAGTTGGCGCGTGCCTGCTCCCAACCGGGAGGATAGGTTCGGGTCTGTTCCCGGTACATTGGCTGCGCACCGTGGGCTTGCTGCGGCGCTCCGTACCATTCCGGACGCCGATCCGGCGAGGATGCGTCATAGACACCACCCGGCGCAGCGGCCGTGTCTGGGCGAGGGGGAAGCGGCGGCAGGCTAGGCTGAGCCCAGGCCGGAGCAGCAAAGGCCAGCGCGGTGACGCCAACAAGGGCAAGACGAACAGACATGGCAATCCCCTGGATCGACCGGACGATTCCGGTGTTAACCGGGAGTTTAGCATCAGGTCCGGCCTTTGACCAAGGCTTGCTCGGCCGCTCTCTTGGCAGTGTCCCGAATCGGTGCAGGCCTGACGGATCAGATTACTGCCGCAATGACTTCAGCCAGCCGCTCGATCCCGGCTGCGTCCTCGGCGTCAAATCGCCCGAGCTCCGGGCTGTCGAGATCGATCACCGCGATAACCTGCCCGTCGCGACAGACCGGGACGACCAATTCGGAAGCGCTGGCGGCATCGCAGGCGATATGGCCAGGAAAGGCGTGGACATCGAAGACCAGCTGGGTCTTGCCGCTCTGCGCCGCAGCTCCGCAAACGCCCTGTCCCAGCTCGATCCTGATGCAGGCGGGCCTGCCTTGAAACGGCCCCAGCACCAGCTCACCATCGACCAGGCGGTAAAAGCCCGCCCAGTTCAAACGCGGCACGAATTGCCAGATCAATGCGGCGAGGTTGGCCATGTTGGCGATCCGATCGGGCTCTCCATCGGTAATGGCGCGGGCAGAATCGGCTAGTTCCTGGTAGAGCTCGGCCTTGGGCTGGTTCGGATCGGACGTGAAAGTGTACATGGCGGCGGCGATAGCCCAGACTTTGGTTGCCGCCTAGGCGGTGACAAAGTATCACGCTGGCCATGTCGACCAAACGCAAGCTGCTCGTTGCCCTCGGGGTGTTCCTTCTCGTTATCGGCGGGTTCGTATTCTACATCTGGCGCGGCACTCCGGCCGAACACACCACGGACGCGCTTTCGGGCAAGGATCCGGTGATTTCGGAACCGAAGGAAGAGGCAATTCCTTCGATCGCGATCGCCAAGCCGGTCGGCTGGGCCAAGGATGAATCGCCGACCGCGGCCAAGGGGCTTGAGGTAAAACGCTTCGCCGAAGGGCTCGATCACCCGCGCGTGATTTATACCCTTCCGAACGGCGATGTGGTGGTCGCCCTGGCGGACTCGCCGGTTTCCAATATGGGCGGCGGCATTGGTGGCTGGATCGCGGAAAAGCTGATGCAGCGGGCGGGGTCGCACGGCGAATCCGCGGATACGCTGGTCTTGCTGCGCGACGGCGATGGTGACGGTGTAGCCGAACAGAAGTTTACGCTGCTGGCGGGCAAGCATCTGGCTTCGCCGTCCGGCCTCGCCTGGGCCGATGACCGGCTTTATGTGGGCAATCACGATGCCGTGATCGTATTTGACTACAAGCTGGGCGAAACCGCGATTGCCGGCGAACCTCGCAAAGTGATGGACCTGCCCGCGGCGGGCAACCACTGGATGCGCAATCTGGTGCTCAGCCCCGATGGTAACCGGCTCTATGTCGCGGTCGGCTCGTCGTCGAATATCGGTGAGCGCGGGATGGAAGCGGAAAAAGGCCGCGCCGCGATCTGGGAAAAGGACCTGACCAAGGACGCCTTCCCGCGCCAGTTCGCCAATGGCCTGCGCAATCCCAACGGGCTGGCCTGGAACCCGGCGACCGAGGAATTGTGGACCACGGTCAACGAGCGCGACCAGCTCGGACCTGACCTGGTACCCGATTACCTGACCAACGTGCCGGTCGGGGCGCACTATGGCTGGCCCTGGATTTACTGGAAGAAGTATGACGACGACCGGGTCAAATCGGCTCCACCCGAATTTATCGACGATTTCGTGCGCAAGCCTGAATATGCTTTGGGCGCACACGTAGCCGCGCTGGGTCTGGTCTTCGATGTCGGGGGCGAGCGGCTTGGGCCAACCTTCTCGAGCGGTGCCTTCATCGCCCGCCATGGTTCGTGGAACCGCAAGCCGGCGGCGGGTTACGATGTGGTCTTCGTCAAGTTCGATGCCAACGGCAATCCGCAGGGCCTGCCAGTCCCGGTACTCACCGGCTTCCTCAAGGCCAATGGCGAAACCCATGGCCGACCAACCTGGGTCGCCTTTGCCAAGGACGGGGCACTACTGGTCAGCGACGATACCGCCGGGATAATCTGGCGGGTGATCGCCCCGGGCGCTGCGCCGTCAGCCGCGATTCGTCCGGTAAAGGTCGGCAGCCTGCCTCCGCGTCGCCAGCTCGATGGCGACCCGTCGCAATACAAGGGGGCGTTCCAGCCCGACCAGAAGGTCAAACAGCAGTAAGCTCGAAGATCAGAGATTCTTTCCGGCGCACCCGGCCAGTTCCGTCACGAACTGCCAGGCGACCCGGCCCGAGCGGGCGCCGCGCCGCTTTGACCATTCCAGCGCCTGGCCCTGGTCCCAGTCGAGCCCATATTCCTGGCAATAGCCGCCAACGATCGCAAGGTAGTCGTCCTGGCTGCAATTGTGGAACCCAATCGACAGACCAAAGCGGTCGGCCAGTGCCAACCGATCATCGACCGCGTCGCGCGGATTGATCGGATCGTCCTGTTCCGAGAGATGCCGGGGCACGATCGCGCGGCGATTGCTGGTCACCGCGATCCGGACATTGGCGGGCCGCGCCTCGATTCCGCCTTCAAGCCATGAGCGCAAAGCGCGCGGCCCGGCGCTGTCATGCTCTTCAAAGCCAAGGTCGTCGATGAAGACGAGGAAGCGGCGTTCCTGCTGGCCGAGATCGCCGAACAGTTCGCTCAGCGAAGCCAGCGCTTCGGGCACTACCTGCACCAGCGCGATCCGTCCGCCCTGTTGCTGGGCTGCCAACACTGCCGCGCGGAGCAGCGCCGACTTGCCCATCCCGCGCGCACCCCACAGCAGCATGTCATGCGCGGCAAGGCCGGCAGCGAGCCGCGCGACATTGTCGACCACGGCCTGCTTCTGCGCGTCGATGCCTTGCAGCAATGCCAGCGGCGGAGCGCTCAGCTTCGTGATTGGCCGGGCAGTGCCATGCCAGACATAGGCCGGGGCCGCATTCCAGTCGGTCAGACCGGGACCTCCCGGTGCCATCCGCTCCAGCGCGGCGGCGATCCTCGCCAGCGGGTCGCCCTGGTCGCTCATCCCGCCAGCGCCTCGGCATCAAGGGCATAGAGCAGGTCCGCCCCAGCCATGGCCGCCACCTTCATCCCGCGCGCCTCTGGCACGAGATGCTCGGCAAAGTATCGCGCAACCACCGCCTTGGCCGCGCCGCCGGCTCCGTCGCGGGCCTGGCGCTGCAACTGCCATCCGGCGACTGCCATGGCGGCCATAGTGCAAAATGGCACCGATCCGGCCAGCTTGTCGTCAAGGCTGGCGCTGCCCGCCATCCAGGCTGACACGTCGCGGCAATCTTCGGCCAGCGCGCGCAACTGCGGCGCATCGGGGCTATCGGCGATAACATCGTCAAACAGCGCGGCAAGGACCCCGCCTTGCTCATAGCCCAGCTTGCGGGTGACCAGGTCTGCGGCCTGGATTCCGTTGGTGCCTTCATAGATCGGCGCGATCCGTGCATCGCGGTAATGCTGGGCGGCTCCAGTTTCCTCGACAAAGCCCATGCCGCCGTGGATCTGAACGCCAAGGCTGGCAACTTCGCAGCCGATGTCGGTGCCCCAGGCCTTTATCAGCGGCACGAGGCAATCGGCACGGGCCTGCGCCCCTGCGATGCCCAGCGCACCGCGATCGACCATGCCGGCGGTGTAGTACAGCAGGGCTCGCGCCCCTTCGGTCAGCGCGCGCATTCGCAGCAGCATGCGCCTCACATCGGGATGTTCGATGATCGCTACGGGGTTCTTGTTGGGCGATCCGGCGCGGGTCGATTGCACCCGATCATGCGCATAATGCCGGGCTGCCTGCAGTGCCCGCTCGGCAATTTGTACGCCCTGGCTGCCGACGTTGATCCGGGCCGAATTCATCATCGTGAACATGGCCTTCAGGCCCTCGTTTTCATGCCCGACCAGTTCGCCGATGCATTCGCCATTGTCGCCGAAGCTCATCACGCAGGTCGGACTCGCCATGATCCCCAGCTTGTGTTCCAGCCCGGCGCAGCGCAGATCGTTGCGCCCGCCCAGCGATCCGTCGGCGTTCACAAGGTACTTGGGCACCACGAACAGGCTGATCCCCCGGCTGCCGGCCGGCGCGCCCGGGGTACGGGCGAGAACAAGGTGGACTATGTTCCGCGCGAGGTCGTGCTCGCCCCAGGTGATGAAGATTTTGGTCCCCTTGATCGACCAAGTGCCATCGCCGCGCGGGGTCGCGGTTGTCCGCAGCGCGCCAACATCAGAACCGGCCTGCGGTTCGGTCAGGTTCATTGTGCCCGACCATTCGCCGCTGACCAGCTTGGCCAGATAGGTTTCCTTCTGCGCATCGCTTCCATGGTGGTGCAGCGATTCGATCGCCCCCACGGTCAGCATCGGCAACAGCGAGAAGGCCATGTTCGCCGCGCCGAGGTTTTCGAGGACATTGGCGGCGAGGGTGAACGGCAGGCCCTGCCCGCCATGATCGGCCGGACCTGCGATGGTATTCCAGCCTTGTTCGACATAGGCTTGGTAGGCTTCGGCGAAACCTTCCGGCAAGCTGACCGTGCCATTGGCCAGCTTGGCCCCTTCGAGATCGCCCTTTCGGTTGAGCGGCGCGAACTCTCCGGCGGCGAACTCGCCAATCCCTGCCACGATAGCCTCAACCATGTCGGCACTGGCGGTGGCAAAGCGTTCGTGCGCGGCCAGCTCTTCAATTCCTGCATTGATCCGGATTGCCAGAACCTGATCGGCGGTGGGGGCGGTGAAGGTCATCGCGTGCTTTCCCTTGGCTTTGTCGGAAAGCGCCTATAGCGGGAGCGCATGACGGGCAAGGTGCAGATCAGGCCAGGTGACGAAGCGGGCATTGCCGCTGCGTCCGACGTGCTGCGCGGCGGAGGACTGGTCGCCGTGCCGACCGAGACGGTCTATGGCCTTGCCGCCCGGGCCGACAGCACCGATGCCGTAGCGGCGATTTATCGGGCCAAGGGCCGGCCCGATTTCAATCCGCTGATCGTCCACGTGCCCGATCTGGTGGCGGCAGAGGAAATTGCGGAGCTGGACGATCGCGCGCGCTTGTTGGCCGCGCGGTTCTGGCCCGGTCCGCTGACCATGGTTCTGCCGCTCAAGCCCTTAGGGCGAATCGCCCCGGCGGTGACCGCGGGGCTAACGACTATTGCGCTGCGCTGCCCAGCCCATCCGGTGATGCGTGCGGTTCTGGAGTCGAGCGGCCTGCCGCTGGCGGCGCCTTCAGCCAACCGTTCGGGCGGGGTCAGTCCGACCCGAGCCGAGCACGTTGCCGCCTCGCTGGGCGATACTTTGGGCCTGGTGCTCGATGGTGGAGCCTGCAGCGCCGGGATCGAGAGCACGATTGTCGCGCTACGCGGCCAAGGCTGGCAGGTGCTGCGCCCCGGACCGATTACCGGAGACGAAATCGCGGCGCTGATCGGCCCTCCGCTTGACGCCACGGCGCAAGGGCGGATCGAGGCCCCGGGCCAGCTGGCGAGCCATTATTCGCCGGGAAAACCGGTTCGGCTTGGCGCTGAAGCTGCGCAAGCAGATGAATTCCTGATTGGATTCGGAGCGGTGCAGGGGCGGGTCACCTTGTCGGCGAAAGGTGACTTGGCCGAGGCTGCGGCGCGGCTCTATGAATGCCTGCACGTCGGCCAGGCCGCCAGCGAACCGCGCATTGCGATCGCGCCGGTGCCGGACGAAGGGATTGGCGCGGCGATTAACGACCGCTTGCGCCGCGCCGCTGCCTGATCAATCGGAGGTCGAAGCGGGAAGCATCGGCCTGATCCGGTCCATCTCGGCGGCGATCGTGTCGCGCTCCAGGCAGGCTTCCGAATTTCCGTCGCTGCAGCGACGGTCGGACTTGCGCCAATCGCGCTCCAGCGTGCCATAGCGCTCTTCCAGCTTGCGCAGCTCGCGCCCGCGTTTCTGGTCGGCTTCGGCCTGGCTGGTGGTGGCGAGGTCGATGCCTTTGCTTGCCACCCTGACCGGCGCGGTCGCGACATTGACAAGCGTTCGCGCGGCACAGCCACCCAGGACCAGCGGCATCAGCAACCAAAGGAAGAGGCGGCGCATCGGTTGCTCCCACGGGCTTTGCGCCTGTGTGGGAGCTGGCTGATTGCAACCGCCTTAACCGCGTTAACGGTTCACCGCGTTTGAAGCGCGGTTCAGGGCTTTGGAGGCTCTGGCGGTTCCGGGGCCTTGGGCGGTTCAGGCGTGTCACCCTGCTTCTGCTGGACCGGGGTTTCGCAAACCAGCTTGCCTGAGCCCATCGAGCTGACCGTGCAGCGGGCGCGGCCCTTCACGGTGACATTGCCTGAGCCCATGATGCTGGCCTCGACCTCGCCATCTGAAGCAAAGCTGGTGCTGCCCGAGCCGGCGATCGAGATATCCGCCTTGTCGACCTTTAGCGCCTCCATTTGCGCCGAGCCGCTGCCAGCGATGGTCATGTCGAGCGTCTTCACGTTTCCGGCTGCCCGGAAATTGCCCGAACCGGCGATCGTCACGTCGAGCGATTCGCCCGAAACCGAACCGGTCTCGATCGTGCCCGATCCGGCCACAGTCACTTCGGCCTTGCTGGCGAGCTGCGCAGTGGTGATCTTGCCCGATCCGGCCATCACCACTTCGCGCGGGGCGGGCATGGTGACGTTTACAATCGCGACCTTGTCGCCCGAACCGAAGGCCTTGTCCTTGCGGTGAATCGCCAGGCTGCCATCCTTCAGGCTGAAGCGGATCTGGTCCTTGACCTCGGGATCACCCTCGACCGAAATCGCCAGCTTGTCTCCGGTGGTTACGCGGATCTCGTCGGGGCCGGCCAAGACCAGCTCGTCCGGGGCCTTGCCCGACATGTCGAGTTCGGCAAGCGGCTTGCCCTCTTCCCCGTTGATCGAAACCTTGCCATCGCAGCCCGCGACGCCAGCCGCCAGGGCAATGGCGATAACCGGACCGAGCGCCTTGGCGAAATTGCCGAACCTGATTCTCATGGCGATTCTCCCAATGTGTGTTGGGTACATAATACAGCAAGTCGGCACATTCAAGGGCCCAAACAAAAAAGGCCGCCCCCTGGGGACGGCCGTTTTCGTATTGCGGAGCTGCCGGATCAGACGGCCGCAGCCGCCTCGGCGTAGTACTTCGGCGCATGTTCGTTGAGAATCGCGAGGATTTTCTTGAGCGCGGCCGGTTCGTCGGTCTTCTCCATCGCAGCCAGTTCGCGCGCCAGGCGCGAAGAAGCCGCTTCGAAGATCTGCCGTTCCGAATAGGACTGTTCCGGCTGGTCATCGGCGCGGAACAGATCGCGGGTCACTTCGGCGATCGACACCAGGTCGCCCGAATTGATCTTGGCTTCGTATTCCTGGGCACGGCGCGACCACATGGTGCGCTTGACCTTGGGCTTGCCCTTCAGCGTATCGAGCGCTTCGCGCAGGGTCTTGTCGCTGGACAACTTGCGCATGCCGATCGCTTCGACTTTGTTGGTCGGGACCCGCAGGGTCATCCGTTCCTTTTCAAAGCGCAGCACATAGAGTTCGAGCGTCATCCCGGCGATTTCCTGCTCTTGCAGTTCAATCACCCGGCCAACCCCGTGCTTGGGATAGACAACGTAGTCACCAACATCAAAAGCGTGGGCCTTGGCCACCATGCAACCGTCCTTTTTGTTCACGGGAATGCGCTCTTGCGCCTGCTTATCAAGGGCCGTTGCAGAAGCCTGGCCGATGGGACTGGTCCCGGCCCGATGCTTCCATCAACCGCCTTTGTGCATCCCGCCTTTCCTGAAACTGGCTGACTTGCAGGCAAAAGCCCGCTGCAGTCGTGCTATTATATAACACAACCGTAACATAATTGCCAGTCCCGAGAATCGGAACGTTCTCAGGGTGTCTGTTTCAGTGCTGGACAGTCAGGAGCGGGGCCCCGCTCTTCCGCTCAATCGCCTTCGCCGGGCTCTGCCGAAAAGAACTTGTCGTGCTTGCCTTCTTCGCCCTTGTGCTCGTCGGCGTCGGCCGGCGGATCCTTCTTCTGGGTGATGTTGGGCCATTCAGCGGAGAACTTGGCGTTGAGCTCAAGCCAGGTTTCCAGCCCGCTTTCGGTATCGGGCAGGATCGCTTCGGCCGGACATTCGGGCTCGCACACGCCGCAATCGATGCATTCGCTGGGATTGATCACCAGCATGTTCTCGCCCTCATAGAAGCAATCGACCGGACAGACCTCGACGCAGTCGGTGTACTTGCACTTGATGCAGGCGTCGGTGACGACATAGGTCATGGCGGTTCGGTCCCCTAAGGTGCGTTGTTATTGCCTGCTGCTATGGGATTTCCGCCTGCCGCGTCAAGCATCCGATAACATCCTTGTGCTTCTGCCGGGGGGCCGCGCCGTTCCGGAAGGGCAATCAGCTCGATCACGGCGACCCCGCGCGGCAATGGCAGGACCAGCACGTCACCAGCGGCAATAGCTTGGGCGGTGCGCTCAACCCGCCTGCCGTTGAGCCGGACAAGGCCCTGGCCGACCAGCGCCTGGGCTGCGCTGCGGGTCTTGGCGAAACGGAGGAACCACAGCAGCTTGTCGAGCCGCATCAGCGCACCAGATCGGCCAAAGCGGCAAAAGCGTTGCCGGGGCGGGGCGGGAGCGCAACCGGCAGCGCGGCCGGTTCACTGCGACGCAGCGGGCGCCAGCGCCAACGCGGCGGCTGCGGCGGACCATATGCCCCATCCGCCAGGGCTTTGGGCATAGCGGCGTTGAACCCGGCCAGCCGCAGCAATTGGGCAAAGCTGGGGGTCGAAAGCCCGGTCGAGATCGCCAGGGCCGGGTCGATCACGAAGGGCTTGCCCTTGGCAGCGACTCGGGCATCGTGCGCCGCGCGCAGCAGCTTTTCGGCGATGTCGAGCCGGACAGCCTGTTTGCCGACCCGGCGGTAGCCCGGAGGTGTGACGGTCTTTCCGGGGCTCGCCACCACCGACGGCATGCTGGGGACCGGGGGCGGAGGCGCAACACCACGTGCGGTCAACAGGGTTCGCCAGCTGGCGAGGGCAGCTGGCTTAAGCATCTCCGGCACGAACAGATCGAGCGCGCCGACACGTACGCCCAGCTTGCGCAGGCGGTCGCGCTGCTCCGGCGAGAGCCGGTCAAGCCCCGAAGCAACGCGTTCAAGCAGGCCGCCTTGCTCGATCAGACGAATCAGCAAGGCGCGCAGCTCGGGGCCGCCGGCCATTTCGGCACTGGCAGCTTCGAGCTTGCGCAAAGGCGTCAATGCCCCCAGCGCCTGGCCGAGCCAAACTTCCAATGCCGCCAAAATCCGGCCCTTCAGTTCGCCCGGCAAGGTTTCGAGCGCGGCATCAAGCTGAATTCGCGGCGACAGCACGCTGCGCCCAGCCCCAAGCTGCGCGATTGGTTCGCCCTCCCAGGTGAGGCGGGCGCCATCGAGCGCCAGCCCGGCGAGCGCGTTGCCCAGCAGGGCTTCGGCACGGTGCACGCGCAGTTCGGGCAGGTGCCGCTCGGCCGCAGCAAGCAGCAGCTTGCGATCGGCCAGCCGGGCCAGCGGATCGACCCGGAAGCGGAACCCCGCCAGATGCCCGATTGACTCGCCATCCACCTGCACCACGTCCTCAACAAGCGTGACCGGCAGCAGTCCCGCATCGGGTCCAAGCTTCTTCATCAGCACCGAAGTGCGGCGGTTGACGAAGCGTTCGGTCAACCGGGCATGGAGCGCATCGGACAGGCGGGTTTCCGCCGCGCGGGCCCGGGCCGCCATTTCTTCCTTCGCCAGGACCCAGTCGGGGCGCTGGGCGACATAGGCCCAGGTTCGAATCGCCGCGATCCGCATCTGTAAGGTGTCGATATCGCCGGCGGGATTGTCGAGATCGGCGATCGCCTTGGCGACATAGTCTCCCCCAAGCTGTCCGTGCGCCAAGTCCTGCCACAGCCGCGCCACGAACCGTGCGTGGGTTTCCGCGCCGTGCTGGCGGAAATCGGGGAGCGAGCAGACCGCCCAGAATCGCTGAACCAGCCCGGAACCGCGCACTGTTCCCGCAATCTCCGGATCTTCGGCTAGACGGCGCAGCACCGCCAGATCGACGGCTTCGGGTGCCGGAGCGAGCTCGGACCGGTCGGGTGGACGGGTCAGATCCGCAATCAGAGCCGGCAGCGTGCTGCAATCAGGTTCCGCCTTTCGCCAGAACAGCTTCGTCAGCGGCGGAAAGCGGTGCTCCTCGATCGCGTAGACTTCTTCCGGCGTGAATTCCGAATCGTGGCTGCCGCTGCCGGCCAGGGTCCCGAAGGTCCCGTCGCGCTGATGGCGTCCGGCCCGCCCCGCGATCTGGGCCATTTCCGCCGTGGTGAGCCGCCGCTGGCGTATTCCATCGAATTTTGAAAGGCCGGCGAAAGCGACATGGTCGATATCGAGGTTGAGCCCCATGCCGATCGCATCGGTCGCGACAAGGTAGTCGACTTCGCCCTGCTGGTATAATGCTACCTGCCGATTGCGGGTCTCGGGCGACAGCGCGCCCATCACCACTGCAGCCCCGCCGCGAAAGCGCCGCAGCATTTCCGCCACCGCATACACTTGCTCCGCACTGAAGGCGACAATTGCGCTGCGCGGGGGAATCCGGCTGAGCTTTCTGGCCCCGGCATGGCTGAGCGTCGAAAAACGCGGGCGCGAGACGATCTCGGCTTTGGGCAAAAGTGCCCTGACCATCGGCTCGAGCGTGGCCGAACCCAAGATCATCGTTTCGTCGCGGCCGCGGGCGTGGAGCAGGCGATCGGTAAAGATATGGCCGCGCTCACGGTCCGCCCCGAGCTGCGCCTCGTCGATCGCGGCAAAAGCCAGATCGGCGCTGACCGGCATGGCCTCGGCCGTGCACAGCAGATAGCGGGCATTCTTGGGCTCGATCCGCTCTTCACCGGTGATCAGCGCGACCTTGTCGGCACCCTTGATCGCGCAAACCTTGTCATAGACCTCGCGCGCCAGCAGCCGTAGCGGGAAACCGATCATGCCCGAGGAATGGGCGCACATCCGCTCGATCGCTAAGTGGGTCTTGCCGGTATTCGTCGGACCAAGCACCGCCTTAAGGCGGGTAGACCGGGTGGCGCGTTGCGTTGCCATCCCTGCGATGTGGCAAGCGCCTTGCCCTGCGGCAAGTGTAGCTGGTGCAGATTCCCCCAATGGAGCCAGCCCGAAGGTCAAAAAAGAGCGGGATCTTAGGCGAAGATTAACCATGCTGGGTGCAGGGAAATGACTGTGTTGCAGCACTTTGGGGGCAATCCTTGTTGAAGCCGCGCGAAACAGCGCCAAGCCTGGCCGCCAACGCCGCATCCGGCGCGCCGCGAGGCCCTGGCCAGCGTCCTGCGGAAGCCCTCCGCTTGGCGCAGCTATGGCAGCAGCGTGAGGCCCTGATTGAGCGGCTGGAAACAATCGACTGGGCACCCGATCTTGCCGAAGATATCGGCAGCGCCAAATGGTTTCGCGGGCTGGCCACACTGCTCGGTCTTGGCCTTGCCGCCCTTGCCTGTTGGCCAACCGACAATGCGATTGCCGCAGCCCCTGCCATGCCGCTCGATTCGGCTGCACGCGACGAATTCCGCAGCCAAATGATTCAGCCGCTTGCCCTTGGCGGCGACAGCGGCCGGCGGATGGGTGCGACCAAGACAGTGGCTCTGCTCGCAGTAGCGCCCGAACGGACCAACCAGCAACTTACCGCAACTCTCGCCCAGGGCGACAGCTTTGCCCGCATGCTGATGCGGGCTGGGGTCAGCGATACCGATGCCGGCACCGCAACCGAACTGGTTGCAGGAATATTGCCGGTCGGAACTATCCCCGCCGGAACCCAGGTTGACATGCGGCTTGGTGCACAGCCTGCGCCGGGCATGGCTCGCCCGCTAGAACACCTTGCGTTCCGGGCGCGGTTCGATCTCGACCTGACCATGACCCGGATCGATGGGCGGCTCAGTGTGACCCAGCAGCCAATTGCGGTCGACAATACGCCGCTGCGAATCCGCGGCGTGGTCGGCGGCAGCCTCTATCGCTCGGCCCGGGCGGCCGGCGCGCCAATCGAGGCGATCCAGCAATATCTGCAGGCACTCGATCAGCATCTCAGTCTTGATACCGCGATCGAACCGGGCGACACCTTTGACATCATCGTATCCCATCGCCGTTCATCGAGTGGCGAAGTGCAGGTTGGCGACCTGCTGTTCGCCGGGCTTGAGCATGACGGTAAATCAAAGGCGCAATTGCTGCGCTGGGGCAAGGAAGGAATCTTCTTCGAAGCCTCGGGGATGGGTGCGCAGCGGACCGGGCTGATCATGCCGGTCTACGGCGGGCGGGTCACCTCCAACTTCGGCGCGCGCCGTCATCCGGTGCTAGGCTATACCCGGATGCATGCCGGGATCGACTTCGGCGCTCCCCATGGCGCCCCGATCTATGCTGTCGGCGATGCCCGGGTGATCTTCTCGGGCTGGCACGGCGGTCATGGCAATTATGTGAAACTCGACCACGGCGGCGGCTATGCTACCGCCTACGCCCATATGAGTCGGATTGCGGTGCCCAACGGAGCGCGGGTCGGCGCGGGGCAGGTCATCGGCTATGTCGGTTCGACCGGACTTTCGACCGGGCCGCACCTTCACTATGAGCTGCACCGCAATGGCACGGCGGTTAATCCGCTTTCGGTGCGCTTCACCGTCAGCAATCAGGTCGACCAGAAGGAACTGACCGCCTTCAAGGCCCGGATGACCCAGCTCAAGTCGGTTGCCCCAGGTGCGGCGATGACCAGCCTCGCTCCGCGCCAGGCCAGCCCTGGGCAACGTCCTCGCCGCGAAATCGATCGATTGAAGAGTTGAGGCGGCGCGGCACCGGGCCTATGACCCGCAAATGTCTTCCTATCCTGCCACTCGCCTCCGCCGCACCCGGGCTTCGGCCTGGAGCCGCGCTCTGCACCGTGAAACGGTCTTTACTCCCGCCGATCTGATCTGGCCGCTGTTCGTGACCGAGGGGGCGGGCGTGGAAGAGCCAATCGGTTCGCTTCCCGGAGTTTCGCGCTGGTCGGTCGATCTGATTGCGGCACGGGCGAAGGAAGCGGCCGCACTCGGCATCCCATGCCTCGCGTTGTTCCCGAACACTCCGCCGGCGCTACGCAGCGATGATGGGGCTGAGGCGCTCAATCCCGACAATCTGATGTGCCGGGCGATCCGGGCGATCAAGCAGGCCTGCGGTGATGACATCGGGGTGCTGACCGATGTCGCGCTCGACCCCTATACCAGCCACGGTCAGGACGGGCTGATCGATGGTGCCGGTTATGTGCTCAACGATTCCACTGTCGACGTTCTGGTCGGGCAGAGCCTCAACCAGGCCGCCGCCGGGGCCGATGTGATCGCGCCCAGCGACATGATGGACGGCCGGATCGGCGCGATCCGGGATGCGCTGGAACAGGCTGGTCATGCCAATGTCCAGATCATGTCCTATGCCGCCAAATATGCCAGCGCCTTCTACGGTCCGTTCCGCGATGCGGTCGGCAGCCGGGGCCTGCTCAAGGGCGACAAGAAGACCTACCAGATGGACCCGGGCAACGCCGAAGAGGCGCTGCGTGAGGTTGAGCTGGATCTGGCCGAGGGGGCCGACAGCGTGATGGTCAAGCCGGGCCTGCCTTATCTCGACATCGTTCGCCGGGTGAAGGAAGCCTTTGAAGTGCCGGTATTCGCTTACCAGGTCAGCGGCGAATACGCGATGATCGAACATGCCGCTG